>JAPYSZ010000114.1 GCA_029941645.1 Candidatus Poseidoniia archaeon | reverse complement strand
GTTATAAAACCACATCGTCTTACCTAAATGTGCCTGAACATTGGAGATATCCTTTTTTGCCAACAGCAAGTAGTATTCTTGAGGATGTGGATTTAGATTCATTACTAAATGATTATTTTTATGCAGAAGCTAGAGCTCTTGCGATAAATCGTCTTGAAACATCTGCTACTAGAGGAGTTATAGAGCTGGAAGGCCCCCCTATCAATGATGAAACAGATATTGTTTTGGGATATGTTATCTCTAGATTAGTTTTAGCTGCAACAGACAACCAGGCCCTTGTAAATTACGTGGCATTATCTGAGGCATTTCGTGCTGAAACATATTTATCTTCAGAAACAGATGAAGACCTAGTTGAAATTGTGAACACTTTGGGTGTTGTTAAAGTAAAACTTCAAGGCATTAAATTTAGTATGAATTTTATTGATTATGTTAGGGCTGCTTCTAAACTCAGAGAAGGTAACTGGAAGCTTTCCAACAGAGGAGTCAGTAATGGAATTGTTGAATTAGATCGTGAAACACTGATTAGGCTGATGCGCAACGTCATTCAGCAGCATCTCGAAGAACTTCCTAAAGCTCCTTCTGAAATCAAAGAAAAATTCGAAGGTACAATTGAAGATTTGAAGTCCCAAGTTTCCAAAACATTTACTGAGAGAATAGGTGGTCTGAATACGGTAGTTAATGATAGGCAGGCAGAAGCAATGAAGGAGTTGGGTCGTTTTGACCTTTCCAAAGCTCCACCGTGTTTTAATTTGAATCTAATGGATCTACAAGCTGGTGTAAATTTAGCTCATCCTTCTCGTTTTTTCATAACCACTTTCCTTTCTTCGCTTAATCAAGATCCTGAAGCTGTAATGAGATTATTTGCTACAGCTCCTGACTTTAAGGAAGCTTTTACCCGATATCAAGTTGAACATATATCTGGTAAAACATCAGGAACTCAGTATAGTTCGCCAAAATGTGATACGCTTGTATCTAGTGGAGTGTGCCCTGGTCCCAATGCATTGTGTCGTCAAATTCGTCATCCACTTAGTTATTATAGAGTAATGACAGAATCTGAAAAAGATAATTCAGTCCGTATGGAAAGAATTTTGTTAGCAGTTTTAGATCGAGAGGAATATCCAACTGAATTATTAGAAAAGAACTTAGAAAAGATAGGGGATTTTGATTTTACTTATGATGACAAAATAGAGCAAAGGACATTATCCGAGGCTCGAAAGGTTGATTCAACAAGCCACGTTAGTGTGAATATCAATCATTTCCAAGGACGTGTCTATTCAGTCGAGATACCGAAAGCTGAACGAAAAATCTGGATAACCAAAGCAACATTAAATTTAACAGATGGCAACATAGATTATGACTGTTTACCGCTTACAGACTGGAAAATTGGACTTCCTATTGAAGAGGCACGTTTCAAATCTAAAAAGATTGACTTGGTTGTAAAACCATTTGATATAATCTTTGATGAAAATGAAACACGTAGATTATTTTTGGTGTTAGATGTATTAGATGAGTCTTAAACTCTAATACGTCTTCCACAGCTGCAAATAAATTTCGAAGTTGTATCCTCTACATTATGCACTTTTTCACATGCCGGGCAAGTCATTTTAATTATTCCTTGGCCCATATTTACATCAGGTTCAGTAGATTTAGCGGGTGCAGCTTTGCGGACTACTTTCTTTCTCGCAATAGTTTTCTTTGCAACCCTCTTTTTCACGGCTTTTTTCTTTGGTTCTGCCTCAGGTTCACTCTCATCATCTTCTGAAGTATCTTTTAATGGTTGACTTCCGGTTAATTCTGCTAAAAGTTTACTTTCGTCAAAATCATCATCTTCGTCATCATCATCATCTAAGTCAATTTCATTTTCTGGGTCTTCTTTGCGGTTTTCTAGCCTATGCAATTTTGATTCACTGGGCAATTCAGACTCATATCCAACTCCTGTCAAACTCTTTTTGAGTGGATCTATGCTTTCTTTGGTTCTATAGATGTCAGCAGTGGTATCTTCCGGTGATAAAATAAATCTATAAATTCCGAATGATAATATGAAGAGACCCACAATTCCACCTAATATAATAGGCAAATTATCCATTATAGGTTCAGGAATACTAAATGAGAATCCGGAGGAGTCTTCACTTTTACTTGGAGGTGCCTCCATTGTAATTATTATAACTGCATCTCGGACTATTCCACTACTTGAATTCTTCATTATAATTGAAAATCGGATTTGTCCTTCATATCCTTCGAATCTAGTATCGTCGCCTTTGAAGGCAGAGACGAATTTGTCATAGCCAGGATCAAGTCCGTTATGATCCTTAAATTGAGGAAGTCCAGAGGTAGGATCTCTGCGATCCTCATCACTGTCAAAATAGACATCAATGTAAATGCTCTCTACAGATAAATTTTCATCACCAGAGTTTATCCTATAGGCTCCATTTAGTCTGATTTCTAAATCTAAGTCTTTACCACTTCTTATTACGAATTCTTCTTCACTTTCTGTTAACTC
>JAPYSZ010000113.1 GCA_029941645.1 Candidatus Poseidoniia archaeon | reverse complement strand
GCAGATGTTGAAAATGCTAAAGAAATTGCGGGTTTGGCAAGGGAAAGGAATGGGCTTGTTGGAATCCACCACTCTGAAAATCATAGAGAAGAAATTGAACCACTCCTAGACTTACATCCTGATTTTGTCGTGCATATGTGTCATGCTACTGATAATGATTTGAAAAAAATTAAGGATGCTGGAATTTCTGTTGTTGTTTGCCCTAGAAGCAATGCTTATTTTGGAAATCGAGCGCCTCTTGAAAAAATGATTTCTCTGGGTTTGGATGTTGGTTTTGGTACAGATAATGGAATGTTGTGTAGTGCAAATATGATAGATGAAATACGATTCATTAAGGGAGAATTTAGAGAGTTAAGCTTACAGTCTATACTTTCTATTGCTTGTTTTGGGCTTGATGATATGTTTAATAAGGATAGAACTTCAACTTATTCTAATCTGAGCCAATGTGGTTGGATTCTGCTTTCGAGAGCAGACGAAGATGAATACGAATCCGTCTTCAGTTCTGATTCAAAGGTTTTAGGTATTCGCTGGAGAAACTAATATGGACTTCCAAAAAGTCATTGCACTTGCAACCCGTCGAGGTATTTTTCAACCTGCATTCGATGCTTATGGTGGACTAGCGGGATTCATGGATTATGGGCCTGTCGGGGTCAAGATGCGCAGAAGAATCCTTGAAGTTTGGAGAAAGCACTACGTCATTAATGCCGGATGTTTAGAATTGGATGGAGCTTTAGTTGGTCCTGAAGCGCTTTTCCAAGCTTCTGGGCATTTAGGTGAGTTTGACGATGCGCTAGTTGATTGTGCAGATTGTGGTAAGCAATTTCGTGCTGATCATTTAATTAAAGGTGGAGAAGAAATGTCAAGGGATGCCTTGGCTGAAGCTATCTCTGGAACTGCATGTCCTGGATGTGGATCTATTCTATCTGAAATGAGTTCATTTAATTTGATGTTTTCAACCAAAGTTGGAGCTGGGAAAGGATTATCGGGATATTTGAGACCGGAAACTGCACAGAGCATCTTCCTAGCTTTTCCGTGGTTGTTGAGACAAAATCGAAGTAAATTGCCCTTTGCTGGAGCTCAAATCGGTAGATCCTTTAGAAATGAAATTTCGCCCCGTCAAGGCCCTTTGCGTATGAGAGAATTTACACAAATGGAAGTTGAACATTTTTTCTTGCCTAATGACGAGCCTAAATTGCCAACTTCGCTTGAATCTATAGAAATTAATCTGGTTCCTGCTAAAGGAAAAAAGAATTCAACGACTATAGGTAATGCTTTGAGAACTGGAATTATTGGGTCTTCGTTGGTTGCAACCCATTTAGCAAGGGCTCAAAATTTCTTAACTGGTATTGGTGTAGCAAAAGACAACCTTAGGTTTAGACAACATGGAGCAAATGAAATGGCGCATTATTCTAGTGATTGTTGGGATGGAGAGATTAACACGTCTTTAGGTTGGGTAGAAGTTGTAGGTGTTGCTCACCGAGGTGATTATGATTTATCTGCGCATGGTAATTTTTCTTCTAAGGAATTTAGAGTTCCTCTACCTGGTACTGAGAGAGAAAGAGAAGTGTGGGTGCCAAATATTGGAAAATTGGGTAAGGAATTCAAAGGCGAAGCAAAATCAATTTTAGAAGCAATTAAAGATGTTGATGTTAAACCTGACATCTCTATTGAAGTTAATGGGAATTCTGTGACTCTATCAGAAGAATACATGTCTAAGAAAACTGAAAGGGGAAGTGAAATGGTCTTTCCCTATGTTGTAGAGCCTTCTTTTGGTTTAGATCGTATTTTGTACTGCTTATTGGAAAGTTCTTGGAAAAATGATGGAGAAAGAGAGTGGATTTCTCTTCCGCAAGAAACGTCTCCGTATGATTTGCTAGTGGCCCCTCTTATGACAAAGGATGGGTTGGATGGAAAGGCACAAGGGATCCTGCAATCGGCATTAGATATGGGTGTAGATGCGTACTATGACGAAGCAGGATCTATAGGTAGAAGATATGCAAGAGCAGACGAAATTGGAATATTCTTTTCGATGACTATTGATCATCAAACATTGGAAGATGGGACTGTAACATTGAGAGAAAGGGATTCTAAGAATCAAAGTCGTCTTTCAATTGAAGACGCATTGAGCAAAGTCAGGCGATAGTTTGTCGACGACTATTGTTCATTTATTGGCTTTGGCTTACGGAATTCCATTCATTATAATTGGTATTGAACATTTTAGAGAACCGCAAAAATTTGTGGATATTGTGCCCCCTTATCTTCCATTCCCTCTTTTTCTAGTGTACTTGACTGGCTTAATGGAAATCACAGGAGGGTTGGGAATTATTTATCCTGAAACTAGAATAATAGCTGGGAGATTTATGGCCTTATTCTTACTAGCTGTTTATCCTGCAAATTTCTACATGTGGGCTAATGATGTTCCGTTTAATGGTACTAAACTTACCATGAATGGACATCTTGTAAGATTTTTTGTTCAATTTCTATTGATTGTTGCTGCACTGT
>JAPYSZ010000112.1 GCA_029941645.1 Candidatus Poseidoniia archaeon | reverse complement strand
AGCAGACATTTGGTGCTGCAGTTGCTCTAGCAATAGGAATAGGTCTTCAAAATTTTCCTGAAGGCGCTGCAGTTTCACTTCCTCTAAGACGAGAAGGTCTTTCTCGTAAGGATAGTTTTTGGTGGGGTCAATTATCAGCTTTGGTGGAACCTGTTGCAGCAGTTTTAGGTGCAGCAATAGTAGTTTTTATGGATCCACTTCTTCCGTATGCACTCGCATTTGCAGCTGGAGCTATGATTTTTGTAGTAGTCGAAGAGTTGATTCCTGAAGCCCATCGTGGAAAAAATGGAGATATTGCTACTATGGGGGTAATGGTGGGTTTTTCAGTTATGATGTGTTTAGACGTAGCTTTAGGTTAAATCAAATTTAGTCTACACTGTGTTTTTCAAAATATTTCTGGTGATATTCTTCAGCTAACCAAAAATCTTTTGCTTCTGCAATTTCAGTGACGATTTTTTTGTTACCAAAAATATTCTGTTTGTATTCCAATGATTTTTTTGCAATCTCTTTTTGGGCTTCAGTAAAGTAAAATATTGCTGAACGGTATTGAGTTCCTACATCAGGACCTTGTCGATTAAGTGTGGTAGGATCATGTTTATTCCAGAAAACATTCAGTAAGGTATCATACGAAACAATATCTGAATTATAGTCAATTAACACAACTTCTGCATGTTCTGTTGTATTACTACAAACTTGCTCATAGGTTGGATTATTGGTTTTTCCACCACTATATCCTGAAACAACTTCATTCACTCCTTTAACTTTAGAAAAATCGTATTCAACTCCCCAAAAACAGCCAGCTCCAAACATTGCCTTAGCCATTATTTTGTGTTTGAATCAATCCAGTTTCTGAAAAGATTCATTCCTTCCTGTAAATCACCTTTTCCAATTCCTGAAAATGCTAATCGAATGTATGAATCAGTTTCAGTTTCTAAAGGCCTTCCAAAATGGTGCCTACCACAGAAACTTACACCGGTTTCTTTGAGTACTACTTTTCTGAATTCTTCAACGTCGTTGAAACCTATTTTTTGTAATAAATTCGTTATTTTTGGAAATACGTAGAAGCCGGCTTCAGGCATATGGGCTTCCACCCCTTCAATGCCATTCAATATTTTAACTAAAATATCTCTTCGGCCTTGTAATCTATCAAGAATTTCTTGAGTTTCACTCTTTGGTGCATTTAATCCGGCTACACCTGCATGTTGGATAAAATGAGTCGTACATGATTCCATATTGACATTTAATCTTGTAATCTGTTCTATTATTTCTTTAGGCCCGATTGCACCACCCAATCTCCACCCAGTCATTGCAAATTTCTTTGAAAAGGTGTACATCGTCAAGGTTCTATCATACATTCTAGGCAAACTAGCTATAGATTTTGGAGTTCCATCATATAATGTATCAAAGTATGCATCATCAGAGATTAGGAACATATCGTTTTCAACAACCAAATTTGCTAAACGTTCTATTTCTTCATCGGGTGATGAGGCTCCAGTGGGATTGTTGTAGTTGTTGTAAAAAATATGTTTAGCTCCTTTTTTTATTCCCTCTTCAATTGCATTAAAGTCTAATCTTAATCCTTCAGGCGTATTCACATATCCATATGGATATGCAACTCCTCTATAGAATTCAATTTGAGATTCATAGATAGGATATCCAGGGTTTGGATACAGAACAACATCTCCTTTTTCCATCATTGCAGCAATATATTTTCCAATACTTGGTTTACCTCCCGGTTGAATTGAAACATTTTCTATGCCGTAACTAAGTCCTCTTGCATCCCCTACATCTTTTCCCAATGCTTTTCGCAATTCAGGTATACCTGGTGCAGGGCAATAACCTGTTTTTCCAGATTTAACTGCTTCATTAGCTGCAGACACAATAGATGGTGGTGTTGGAAGATTAATATCACCTAAATGAAAGGGATATATTTTCATGCCAGTTGAAGCTAAATTCGCGGCTTCAGCAGAAACCGCAAACGCAGTTTCACTACCAAGTAAATCCATTCTTTTGGCTATAGCCATATAGAATTGATAGAGAGCCAGTAAATATTGTTATTTTTTTGCGTAATCTTTATACTTAACCATTAATGCGCAATATAATGGCTAGTGAGTGGAGAAAGCAATTGAATGCTTGGTTACAGGAGCATATGTTGGCTGTAAGCTTAGTAGGGACTATCGTCAGTACCTTCATGTTCTTAATAGGAATTCTGGGGCAGTGGTATTCACAGGAGACATGGGCTCCAGATGCAATACTTGATTATATCGGTGATTGGGCACCATGGATCCTAGTAATTGGTATAATTTCTTTAGGATTCTCAGCATATTACTTTTGGTTAACAAAGCATTATATGTCTCGTTTTGAGGAAATAATATCAACTAATTCCAAAAAAGAATTTCAGAAGTATTGGACCGAGATTGAACAAATTGCTAGGTATCAATTGCCTAAAGAATATCAAAGACGCGTATCTGAAGTACGTGAGAAATTTGGATTAAGATAATTGGGAAATTTTATATAGGGTCTTTCATCTTTGCAACCAGAGGTTAACAACCTCAGGTTCATAACCGATGAAATCC
>JAPYSZ010000111.1 GCA_029941645.1 Candidatus Poseidoniia archaeon | reverse complement strand
TGATCTGCTCCAAACGGATTCTCCCAGCCACTCAGAAGTTTGGGTTGGAAAGTAAATGGACAGCCTGGCGTCATGCATGATACCTCAGTGGTATCCAATAGATAAGACAGCCCTGTACCATTAGTTGTTTCTAAGACTTCTGTAGCAATAAAAGTCATATGAATTGGTTCTTCACCCATTCCTAAATGGCTACCGTCAACCATCACTGGATACGGCTCAGCATAATGAATATAACTAGCTCTTCCACCATTAACTGATGAGGAATTACTTGCTGTACTAGAATCCGGTTCACCGTCTCCATTAAGATCTGCAAAATCCATCCAATGACCTACCTCTTCTGCTCTATAAGTGCAGCTTACTGGAGCGTGCGTGTAGCAAAGCGTAGCATAGGCATAATAACCAGGATCTGCCGGATGTGGAACATCACTAACATCGAATATTCTTAGGCCTGCTTCCCAATACGCACCATAAATGAAAGTTCGACCGAAACGAGGGTCGTTCTCGTCAATTCCAGGCCATCTTTGAACCGTCATATCATGGATATATATCCAGCCCCCTCTAGTTGTTTCCCAAGAAACCTCAGCCTCACCTACTTTGAAAATACGAGGTAAGTCAGAATTGGCATCAAAATTTAGATGCGCAATCGTGATTCCGCCACAAGCATCTCCCGTTCCAATATCACAGTCCTCGTAATCTGGATTAGCAACGAAAATATACCATTCACATCGTTCGGGTACACCCTTACATATCATATAAGTGTAAAGATTGTGAGGACCTGAAGGGTGATCTATATCGTACCATGAATCAATCCACTGGGGATCTTTTTTATCTGTAACATCTACCAAATTCACAGAAACTTGTGCAGGATCATCCCATTCCCCCACATTTGGATCGGACTGCCCAGAGTCAACAATCTGGTTCTGACAGATGATATATTCTCTTCCATTATATTGAAGATATTTGATATCCAAAACCTGAGTGTATGGATCGTTGTACCAAGCTGTGACTGTGGTGTTGCTAGGGTCCGTGACATCTATGATGTGAAAACCTTTCCAACCGGCCTGATAGGCATATGTGTTACCATCAGGAGACTCTGCAACTTGAATTTCCGCATTTCCCGGCTTGGTCAACTCATTATAACTTACAAACTCAATATTCTCGGTCCATAATTGATGCTCGGATGCATTTCTATGATTGTGTCCCTCATCTTGGACTAAAGGATCAACCATATTATTCAAATCATTTTCCGTATTGTCTGAACCATCAAGGCAGCCTGAAAGCATTGAGGCAAGCACAAGGCATAACGCAAGAAACATCTCCTTAGACTGCATTGTTCTCGCAATATCAGCGCTTATTTATAGAGTATCTCATCTTCAAAAATATGCAACTGGGGCGTGCTATGGCATTGGTAATTGCCATTCTTATTGTGAGCTTATCAATAGCTGTTCCTAGTGTTTCAGCCCATTCTGGTGGCATTTTTACAATTGTAATATCGAAAAACGGAATAGCTCCAACTAATGCAAATATGATGATAAATGACACGGCAAGATGGATTGATGTAGATAGTACAGAAAATGTGACACATAGAATTTTTGTAGATGCAAATGGAAATGAAAAATATTTTGATGATAATGACTGGGATTCAGGAAATTTGACTAATTCCTGTGAGACTGACGCAAATGGAACCAAAATAGATGAAAATTGTAATGCTTTTTTCGATGTACCTTTCAACTATACTGATGCTGACGGAAAATATCCTTTCGTCGATATAGTTTCAACGGGTGAAAAAATCTATGGAAATATAACTGTTAATCCTGATGTCCATTTAACACCAGGATTCCAGAATGAAGAACCTGAAGAAGATGAAGATACAGTCACCGAATCTGAAACTCAATGGTTGTTTATTATCGCTGCAATTTCAGGTATAGGAGCCATTGGTTTGGGTGCCATGATTGTCTTTGGCAGAAAAAATGAAAAATAAATATAATCAAGACATACTAAAAAGCATTTTTCTAGGTTTAGTTTCAGTGATGATTCTAACAAGTATTTACTACCTTAATAATACAGAAGAAGAGGAAGAAAAGAAAGAAAGCCCTTACCTCAAGAGTGACATATGCTATTATGCCGTTAATGGGATTAAATCTGATTATCATTATCATTTTCAACTTAATGTAACTATTAATGAAAATAGAATTGAAATCCCTATGCACATAGGATTTGAAACAGATAAAAATGGAAATACAACTTTTCTACACCCCATACACACCTATGACAACAGCGGAAGAATACATGTTGAGACACCTCAAAACACTACCGCAAAACTTGGATTCTTCTTCGATATTTGGGGAAAGGATTTTTCAAAAAATAAAATTTTAGATTACACCGTGGATGAACAACATACCCTTGAAATGTCTGTAAACGGAAACAAAGTGGATACTTTTGAAGAAACAATACTTGAACCATATGTATTCATCGTTATTGAATATCGTGAAACAAACTAAAGTTTATTTCACCACCCCAACTTACTGAAACATGTCATCTATAATTGACGGTTTAAAACCTGAATTAGTGTGGAAGCATTTTGAAGATATAACTAAAATTCCAAGGCCCTC
>JAPYSZ010000110.1 GCA_029941645.1 Candidatus Poseidoniia archaeon | reverse complement strand
TAAAAATTTAGTTAAGAAAGCAGACCTCGAAGAAGAAGTTGCATGTAAGTTAGTGAGCATAAATACATATTCCGAATTGTCTGGAGGTCGTCAAGGAACGGCTAGTAAATTGATAGAATCTTTGCGTAAAAAGTCAAGTAAAAAGTAATCTTTTAGAGATTAATTAGAAACCGAAGACCGTTTAAGTAAGCCCTAAATCCAATGTTTGTGTCGACTATCAGACTTTTGACAGCTTCTACTGGAAAAGCCGGTGATAAAACACTTCAAACTGAAGATTTAGCTACCGTTTTACCAAATATCAAAAGTGGGTGGTTAGACATATTAAATCCTGGTGACGCTGAAAAGATTTTTATGCTTGAAAAACTAAATTTTCACCCTCTCGCGGTTGAAGATTGTTTTGCAGATCCGGTTGATAGAGCAGAGCATTATGAAACACATCGTTTTGTAGTTTTAAAAGCTAGAGATGCCGATTCTGAACTTGATACGGAATATCTTCTTGTTTTCTTAACTGATAATTTATTGGTAACAGTTAGAAATACAGTAATTCCTGCAGTGGAACGATTTAGAGGCCGATATCGCTCTATTAGGCGTCAAAAAAGACTTGAAAGAGGTCCTGAATTCTTATTATATGAATTATTAGATTCTGTGGCGGATGATTGGATGGATATTTTATCTAATTATAGTGATAAATTAGATAATCTCGAGGATCGTGTTTTTGATATTCACAATCGTTATTCCAATTTACTGGAATCATTACACCAAATTAAACAGGACCTTAGAGAAATTCAGAAATCTATTATCCCACTCCAGAATATAGTTGGTAGATTGATGAGACCTGATGAAGAATTCATCTCCGAGGAAAATTATCTTTATTTTCGTGACTTAGCTGATGTGATTAAAGGATTAGTACTTCAAGTTGAGAATTATTCTTCAGGTGCAGCTTCCACAAGAGACACTTATCTTTCTCAAGTTTCAGTAAGACTTAGCGAATCAAATTCTCGTTTAAGTGAAGTAATGACTACTTTGACAGTTATTGGTTCGATTATGCTTCCTCTTTCTCTTATTGCAGGTATTGCAGGTATGAATGTTGGTTCGGATTTTGATTTTACACATGTTGTGTCAGTTATGATTGGATTTGCAGGGATTATGCTTTTCTATTTTTACCGTAAGGGGTGGATTGGACCCCAAGAATGAAAACATTTAGCCACAAATTATTGAAGAGTGAATTATTAGAGGATAGACAATACCAATCTAATATTTCTAAGGCATGTTTAGAGCAATCAACACTTGTTATTTTACCTACTGGAATGGGTAAGACAGTTATTGCACTTAGAATTATTTTAGAACGAATAACTCAAGGCCAAATTTTGTTGATGGCACCTACTAAGCCCCTTGCTCAACAACATTCAGATTTCTTCAAGAAATATATTGATGCAGATGTGACTTTATTCACGGGGGTAATATCACCAGAAGAACGTAAACCACTCTGGAAATCTACGCAAATTATTGTTTCCACTCCACAAGTAGTTTCTAAGGATATTGAGAATGGCCGTGTAAATTTAGAAAACTTTTCGCTGGTTATTTTTGATGAAGCACATAGAGCGGTTGGGAATTATGCGTATGTCGCAATAGGTAATCATTATTTTTCTGTAGCAAAGAATCACTTGGCTATAGGGATGACGGCTTCGCCAGGGAGCTCAAAATCTGAAATTATAAAACTCTGCCGAGGTATAGGAATATCTGCTGTAGAAAATAGAGGTGATACTGATCCTGATGTTGTTGCTTACATCCAGCCTATCAAAACACGATGGGTAAAGGTGGAGATGCCTGATTCAGCAAAACATGTTGCAAATCAATTAAGAAATCTTCAAGATTATTTGTGTGGTAAACTGTACAAGCAGGGGTTTCTTGACCGTCCTCGAAAAATTTCCACGACAATGCTTCTGAAAGCTGGTAAGAATCTTCAAGCGAAATATATGCAAACAAAGCCACAAACACCTCCACAAATCTTCAATTTGATGACGACTCAAGCCATGGCTATGAAGGTGGCCCATGCAATATTAACAGTAGAAACTCAAGGCTTGATTCAATTCGTTGATTATGCTGAAAGAATAGGAAAAGATGCTAAAACAAAGAAAAAGGGAAACCGTGCTAACAAATGGCTTTCATCAAATTCAGATTGGAAAGTGGCTTTACAAATTGCGAAATCAAATAAACAAGATAATCCAAAATTAGACCGTCTATTCGAACTTATAGACATTCAAATTCAAACGGGTTCTTCTCGTTTTATCGTTTTTGCAGAGATACGACATACGGCATCTATAATTGTTGAGGCTCTAGAAAAATTGCCAGATGCTAAACCCGTTAGATTCGTAGGCCAAGGATCACGGGAAGGCGACAAAGGTATGACCCAGAAGCAACAAAAAGAAATATTAAGCCGTTTTCGAGACGGTGAATTTAATATTTTGGTGGCTACTTCAGTGGGTGAAGAAGGTTTAGATATCCCCTCAACAGATGTAGTTATATTTTATGAACCGGTTTCTTCAGCTATAAGACTCATTCAAAGAAGAGGAAGAACAGGACGAAATAGACCGGGTGAAGTATTTATCTTTGTAACTG
>JAPYSZ010000109.1 GCA_029941645.1 Candidatus Poseidoniia archaeon | reverse complement strand
GTAAATGATGCAATAATTGCTAGGATAATAATTTCAATTTCCAATCTTAAAGTTCCCTTGGCAGAATTAGCTCTTCTAGATTCCAATTTCCTTTAATTTTCCAAGATTTATTTGGATTTTTTATAGTAAGTAATGCAGTAGCTGCGGTAGGCATCCTGTACCATTCTCCGCATAAATCTGAGAGAAAATCAGTACAACCAGGATTATGCCCTAGAATCATAACCGTTTCATAATCTAAGTTATCTGGTAAATTCTTTCGAATTTTCTTTGGACTGCTGTGGTAAAGTTTATGCAAATATTCAACGTCAACTCCATCTATGAATTTATTCATTCTGGCCCAAGTTTCTTTAGTTCTAGTAGAATCACTTGAGTATAACTTGTCTGGAATCCATTCTAATCTAATTAATTCCTTAGCAATTTTTGCAGCGGCTTTACGGCCTCTCTTGTTCAAGGGCCTTTCATGGTCACTGAGGTCATATTTCCATGAACTTTTAGCGTGTCGCATTAGTATTAGCCGAGTTATCATTTGTTTCCTATCTTTGCAGAATAATTTATTGCAGCTTCAGAGATATCGGTTGAATATGCAATTGTCCTCACAATAGCATCCATGGCTATCGAAAATTCAAGAGGGTGTTCCATCTCTTTTTTGTATCTGTTTTCGAAGTATTTTTGTGCCTTTTGAATAGTTTTCTTTCCTTTATCGATTACAACTGTGGCTTTGCGTGGGTCATTGTTGATGAAACTTTTCATAGAATTTTCCATTATCTTACCTGCATCTTTTGCTAAAGGTAGCATTTTTCTTCCAGGAATTAGCCCTGCAACATATCCTATCTCAGCAAGTCTACATGCATGATCAGCAATTCTTTCTAGATAACGCGCGACATTTGAGTAAACAACCCCTTCGAAGGCGGATGCTTGTAATGGGCGTGATAGACTCGAATTTTCAAGCATCATATTGAATTGCCTTTCAATGAACCATTGTAGTTTGTCAGCTTCCGTATCTCGGTCAACAACGTCTGCAGCTAAGTCTTCGGATCCTTCCAGAATTAGGATAGAATCGTTATACATGGCATTGACAATTTTGTATAATCTTTTTATTGCAGTTCTGAAGGGCAATGCGCCAGGATTAGACATATCGATTAGAATCGCTTGAGTAGCTTCTTCTTCTATAATTTCTAATCCAATAACACTTGCTGAGAATTTACGTATTGTTTTTCTTTCCTTGACAGTTAGTCTTGGACTTCCTATAACTTTTATTTCAGTGCTTCCGGCCAGATAGTTTCCAATTAAGTCTCTGAATAGGTGTTGGCTCTCCTCATTATTGCATCTTACTGTTGCAATTTTCTTACTTGAGTCAGTTTGACCTGGATCAATAGATATTGTTCCATCCGGTTGCTTTAACAATCGGACTTCGGAACCAGCATCGAGCTTGTTTTTTTTTATCCATTTCTTTGGTAGTGAGACTATCAAAGTAGAGCCACCTGTTTTTTGTAATTTTCTGATTTCCATGATTTTTAGCCTATCTCTGTGCTCATAGAGATATATAGTCTATATATAATATTTAGTATATATTTATTTATGGGGGATTTAAGAACATAATGATGTTTGGACTAGATTTGATGATATTCCTAGCAATTTTAGTTGCAGGATATATGGCCTGGAACATAGGGGCCAATGATGTGGCGAATGCTATGGGAACTAGTGTTGGTAGTAAGGCCTTAACATTGCGTAATGCGATAATTATTGCAGCAGTCTTTGAATTCTTGGGTGCTTTCTTTGCAGGCGATGCAGTTACCGATACCGTACGAAAAGGTGTTCTGGTTATTTCTGAAGAAGATATGGCTGAATTGTCAACTGAGCTTTACTATGGTTTCATTGCATCAATGCTTGCCGCAGCATTGTGGATTACATTAGCCACTCGTTATGGACTTCCTGTATCTACAACACACAGTATTGTGGGTGGAATAGTAGGTATTGGAATATTCATTGATTCCGATTTGATTGATTATAGTAAAGTTGGGCAGATTGTTATTAGTTGGGTTGCATCTCCTCTTCTTGGTGGAATTCTGGCCTATGGTACTTTTTACATTATAAAGACGATGATTTTGGATACAGAGGATCCGATTGAACGGTCAAGATGGATGGCACCTATTTTGGCACTTCCAACTTTTTTTGTGCTAAGTCTTGCACTCCAATTCAAAGCTCTCAAGTATATCCTACCTAGTAGTTGGCTTCCCTCAAAGGATTGCGCAGAAGGTTTAAGTTTTATAAATTCTCTGGAATCATGTTTACCTGCACAAAGTTTGATGACAGCTCTAGTTCTAGCACTATTATGCAGTATTGTTCTCTATGCAATTTTACGCAATTATGAGTTTGAGGAAAGTGGATATCAAGGTGTTGAAACGATTTTCGTTTGGTTACAGGTCATTACGGCTTGTTATGTTGCATTTGCACATGGAGCTAATGATAGGAGTAATGCAATCGGACCTATGGCTGCCGTCTGGCAAGTTTTCAAGAGCGGTTCATTAGGTTCAGAAGCTGAAGTCCCACTTTGGTTAGTACTTCTCGGGAGTTTAGGGATTGTGATAGGAATTAGCACATGGGGTTATCGTGTAATGAAAACTA
>JAPYSZ010000108.1 GCA_029941645.1 Candidatus Poseidoniia archaeon | reverse complement strand
GTATAGGTGACCAAAGTGTTTGGGACGAATATCAAAATCAAATCGAAAGTTTAACCTCAGAAAGCCCACATATGTATGCACCTGGAAACCATGAAGAAGATTCGGAACCTTATGGTTTTGATGCTTATGAAAGCAGATTCTTTAATCCGGGGCCAAACAGTTTTTGGTATAGTTTTGATTTTGAATTTATCCATTTTGTTTCAATTTCATCTGAGCATGAGTATGAACCGGGAAGTACTCAACACACTTGGCTCAAAAATGATTTAGAAGATGCTAACGAAAATAGAGGAAATTATCCTTGGATAGTAGTATTTGCCCATAGACCAATGTACAGCTCAAATGGTGATGGTGATGGTCATGGAAGTGAAATTGAATTTAGAGAAGCGATGGAAAGCCTTCTCTTTGATTATCAAGTAGATCTTGCAATTTGGGGACACGATCACCATTATGAAAGAACATACCCTGTTTTTGAAGAAGAGGTATATTCAAACAATAGTGGAACTCAGAATGACCCCTTTTACAAGCCAGGAGCTACAATCCACATAGTTGCAGGAATGGCTGGCCGATCTACATATGATGGATTAGAAGAACCTCAGCCTTTATGGTCTGCATATAGAGAAGTAGCATATGGATATACTTTGTTTGAAGCAACTAACACTAGTATAAACTACAAATTTATAAGAAATAGTGATATGCAAATTGCTGATGAATTTTGGCTTGTAAATACGATTAATGTACAAGAACCTACAGAAACTCCCGAAACTAACTACAACCAGACAAATCAAACTGAAGATACTAGCCTCATTAACCAAATAAAAGAATTGAATTATCTAGAAACGCCATTTATCATCATAATCATCGCTATAACTGCTATATTCAATCTAAAGTTTAGAAAAAAATAAACTTACATCCTCAATTTGATTTATAGTTAAACCTCTCCCCAATAATCCATTCCAACGTTTTTCCAATTTACCATCTATAAAAATTGCCATACTTGGAATAACATTCAAATCAAAATCATCCCAAAGTTTAGAATCGACATCCGTAACATCCGCAATTAATGTGGTATCTATTTTACCATATTCTTCCCAATTATTAAAAAAAGAAACGCAATAAGGGCACCAATCTGCTGAAAATATAACTAACGAATTACCCTTATGATTTTGAATACTTTGACCGGTGAAATTGGCATCTGTTAATCTAACAATATCTTTCATTTTTTACGCCACACCATCAATACTTCACGATTTGCTCTCCTATCTATTGATTCACGAGGCATCTCTTCAGATTCTAAATTCCAATGCAAGCTGAAAAGCTTATGGAGTTCCATGATACTAACACCCCAAGGTGGACCACCTTCTTCTAAATTTTTATCTAGAGGCAAAAATAACCCTAATAATTTCCCCTTCGGTTTTAACAATTGCCAAACTACTCTATCATATTCAAAACGACGTTCAGGACTAATTGCACAAAAACAAGTATACTCCATAATGTAATCAAATTGCCCAAATAACTCATTGGGTAAATCAAAGATATTTTCTCTAAGAACTTGTATTTCCACATCTGCATTTCTCGCTTTTTCACGTGTTTCCATTACCGCAGTTTCTGCAAAATCAATTGCAGTTACATCAAAACCAGCCATCGCAAAAGTTACTGCATCATAACCACGGCCACAACCAATAATACAAATTTTACCTTTAGGTATATCTGATGCTAATCTTTCAAAAACAGGAGTCGGACCTCCAAGGTCCCAACCATCCATCTCTGATTCGTAACAGGCATCCCAGAATTCAGCTGTGTTTACGGGGTCTTCCACTAGATTCGCAAAAAGAGGTGTTGTTAAAAGATAGGGTCAAGCCTTTTGGAGACCTCTCTTTATTGTTTAGAGATAATATGACTACTGTCTTAATGAAAACAAATGCGGGAGATATAAAAATCGAATTATTCGATGATAAAGCACCTAGAACGGTTGAGAATTTTCTCAAATTAGTCGATAAAGGTTTCTATAATGGATTACACTTTCACAGAGTAATCAAGGATTTTATGCTACAAGGAGGATGCCCCAATTCTAAGGATCCAAACAACCCTAAGGCTGGAACTGGAGGTCCTGGTTATCAGATAAATTGTGAATTCCACCCAGAATTGAAACATAATAAACCAGGATTGCTTTCAATGGCAAATGCAGGACCAAATACAGGAGGCTCCCAGTTTTTCTTAACGACTGTTGCCACTCCTTGGTTAGACGGGGCTCACGCCATATTTGGTGAGGTGACTCAAGGCATGAATTTCGTCAAAAATATTGAAAACTGTAAAACGGGTCACATGGACCGACCAAACAAGCCCCAGAAAATAATATCAGTTAAAAGATCCTAAATCAGTCCTCTGAGACTGCCAAATTAGTATCAACATAAGGAACATCTAAGTCTAACTGAACAATGTACAATCCTGAAGTTATACAAGAAAGGTAGACATATCCATTATGATACTCTGATGTCCAGAGGAATGGAACCCAACCAAAATCATAGAACTGTGATTCTAGTGGCACCCCATCTGCTCCATGCGGCAAGTAATAACCAATCGTAGCTTCTCGATAAGTATTATCGAGGTATCCATTTCCTACCATCAAAGTCTC
>JAPYSZ010000107.1 GCA_029941645.1 Candidatus Poseidoniia archaeon | reverse complement strand
CAGGACAGATAGGCTACAGTTTACTTCCAAGAATAGCAGCTGGCGAAATGTTTGGTCCGCAGACTAAAGTATCATTACAATTACTTGAAATTCCTCCAGCATTAGGAGCACTTGGTGGGGTTGCAATGGAGCTTCAGGATTGTGCATTTCCTCTTTTGGAAAAAGTTATAATGACATCAAATCCTGATGAGGCTTTCAGTGATGCCAATCTTTGTTTGTTAGTTGGTAGTAAACCTCGGGGGCCAGGCATGGAGCGTTCAGATTTACTTAAGGATAATGGAAAAATATTTGTTGGTCAGGGTAAATCTATTTCAGAGAATGCGGCAGATAATTGCCGTATAGTGGTCGTTGGCAATCCTTGTAATACTAATTGTATGATTGCAGCAACACAGTCAGATCGTTTCGACTCAGATAGATTTACAGCAATGACTCGCCTTGATCAGAATAGAGCCGTGTCTATGCTCGCTGTAAAAGCAGGAGTTGATGTTACTGAAGTATCCCGTATGGCAATTTTTGGCAATCACAGTCCAACTATGTTTCCAGATTATTCGAATGCACTTATTTCAGGAAAACCCGCTATTGAAGTTATTAATGATGCTAATTGGCTAAAAAATGAATATATACCTGCAGTTGGTAAAAGAGGAGCTGCAATTATCAAAGCAAGAGGACTTTCAAGTGCAGCATCAGCAGCAAATGCCTTAATCAACCATGTCCAGAGTTTAGACACCGTTAGTGATAAAATTCATTCAATAGTTGTGTGTAGTGAAGGTCAATATGGATTTGCAAAGGGAGTATGGGCAGGCATGCCAGTTCGTACGGTGTCTCCAGGTAACTACAAAGTAGTTGAGGATTTTGAACATGATGAATTTGCTAAAGAGGCATTGGCTAAGACGAATGATGAATTAGTTTCTGAAAGGGAAATGGTTTCTGAATATCTTTAGTCAGGTCCAGCCCTGTAGTAATCACCAAAACTTCCGTATTGAGCGAAATTGTTCTTGAAGAGTTTTATCAATTGTTTAGCTTTTGCATCATAAGCCCCTTTATCATCCCAAGTATTTCTAGGATTAAGAATGTTGGAATCAACTTCAGGCACGGTTTCAGGTACTAATATTTTGAAATTTGAATCAGGTGCAAAATTAACATTATCCAATTCCCCTTCTAGTATTGCAGTTAACATTCTTCTAGTGACTGGTAAATCAATTCGATTACCGACACCATATGCCCCGCTACTCCAACCAGTATTAACTAGCCAAGCTTGTGCATTATGTTTTTTCAATTTCTTACCTAATAATTTAGCATAAGTAGTAGGATGTTGAGGCATAAAGGGAGCTCCAAAACATGTTGAGAATGTTGCTACGGGCTCAGTAATACCCCTCTCAGTTCCAGCTACTTTTGCAGTATATCCGCTTAGAAAATGATACATTGCCATTTCAGGTGTGAGTTTAGAAACAGGTGGAAGAACTCCAAATGCATCACAAGTAAGAAAAATCACGTTATGAGGGTGGCCTCCTCGTTCTGTCGGCTCTATATTTTCAATATAATTGAGAGGGTAAGAGACCCTTGTATTCTCAGTTATTGAACCATCATTGTAATCAACAACCCCATTTTCATCTGTTACCACATTTTCAAGTAATGCGCCAGGTTTGATTGCATTGTAAATATCAGGTTCTTTGATTGGATCAAGATTGATTGTTTTTGCATAACATCCACCTTCAAAATTAAAAATTCCATTGTCAGACCAGCCATGTTCATCATCTCCTATCAATCTTCTATTTGGATCGGTTGAAAGTGTTGTTTTTCCTGTACCACTTAAACCGAAGAATAATGCTGAATCATCATCACTGCCTATATTTGCTGAACAGTGCATAGGCATAACACCTTCTAATGGCAGGTAAAAGTTTAGTGCTGAGAATATTGATTTTTTTATTTCACCACCGTACTCAGTTCCTCCAATAATTGCTATTTTCTTCTCTAAGTTAAGTACAATAAAAACAGGTGAATTCAAACCTAATTTTTTCCAATTATCAACCTTAGTAGAATAGGCATTTAATATAGTGAATTCGGGGTTAAACTTTTTTAATTCTTCATCATTAGGGCGTATAAACATATTATGTGAAAAATGCCCTTGCCAAGATTTTAAGGTCACGACTCGAAGAGGCAATTGGTATCTTTTATCTGCGCCAGCAAAACCATCAAAAACAAAAAGTTCTTTACCATTCATTTCCATCTTTACAGCAGTTTCTAATTCATCAAATGCTTCTTCGCTAAGTGGTTGGTTAATTTCCCCCCAATCTACAAGATTCTCATTTGACTTATTTTTTACTATAAATCTATCTCTTGGAGATCTGCCTGTATAAATTCCAGTATTGACAATAATAGTCCCATTATCAGATAGTCTTCCTTCATTTCTTTCTAGTTCTTGTTCTTTCCATTCACTTTGTGAAAGGTTACAATGTACAGCTGATGGCTGAATACCCATCTGCCCTAATTGCTGAAGCATACTGCGTTGGACACAAAACTGTATTTATAATTGAGGGATGGCATCATGATAATCTATTAAACTCCCCTATTTTGTAAGACTAAGACCCGACATCAACCCCGTGAACTTAGTAATATATTCATGAGGCGTATAGGGTAATGTGTTAAACTTGGAAATCGTTATGACTCGTCGAGCAGAAATGAACAACCATGGGCCGGTGGTCTAGGGGTTATGACGTCGCCCTTACAAGGCGAAGATCGGCGGTT
>JAPYSZ010000106.1 GCA_029941645.1 Candidatus Poseidoniia archaeon | reverse complement strand
GTTGGACTTCTACATCTAATTGGAGCCAACATTCTTTATTCTTCACTGGTTTTTTATTGGCAGTCTTCCAACCTTTCTTTTTCCAATTGTGTATCCATTCAGTAATACCATTTTTCACATAATTGGAGTCCGTAGTTAGGATAATATTGCAAGGGCGGGTAAGGGATTTTAATGCTTCAATGACGGCAGTCAATTCCATAATATTATTGGTGGTTTCTGCAGAATAGCCATTTAGTTCTTTCACATGGTCACCATATTTCATAATGGCACCCCAGCCACCAGGCCCCGGATTACCTTTACAGGCACCATCTGTGAAGATTTGTACTAAATTTGAATTTTTTGTCATTAGAAAATCTACATCCAATCGAAGTTGCAGAAAAAAAGAAAACAAACCAATAGCAGACTCCTATTTGTAGAAAAACCTTAGATGGGCGCTAATAAATTATTTTCAGCAACTAAAATGCCAGTTTCGTCAACGAACAGGTAATGCCCTGGCTGGAAAGTAGCACCTGCAAAGTTAACAGGTAAATTTAATTGACCTTTGCCAGCTTTCACCGTCTTACGGGGTATGGATGCTAATGCCATGACCACCAATGGCATGGGCGCGATAATCTCTACATCTCTTAGGCAACCGTTGATTAAGATTGCTGACCAACCATTTTCTATGGCAGCAGCTGCGAGCTGATCACCTAATAATGAATACCGAAGTGAAGCCCCACCATCTACTACCAACACCCCTCCATTTCCTGGTAATTTAACTTGTTCTGCCACTAATGAATTGTCTTCAAAACAGTTTACGGTTGTTATCTTGCCATATCCCTGTTTTAAGCTTCCATAATGTTTAAACAATGGTTCAACAATATCTACGTGCTGATCGAATTGATCGGAGAGATTTGGTGTGGAAACAATTACATCCATTAATATTAACTCCTTATAAGATTCTAGAATTTAGAATAGGTATAACTATTTATGCTTAGTAATAAAAAAGCCAGCAAAACATTTTGTTATACTGGCCTTGGAAACAACAAGAAGATTACTGAAAGAACTCTTACTACCAAGTTTTAATCAAATTGATTCATCGTGTTATCATTACCAGATGCTTTAAGTGCGGCTTCTCCAGCAAAATACTCTTTATGGTCATCTCCCATATCTGATCCCGCCATATTTTGGTGTTTAACACATGCGATGCCTTGTCTAATTTCTTTTCGTTGAACACCTTGAACATAGCCAAGCATTCCTTTATCACCAAAATATTCTTTCGCTAAGTTGTCAGTAGATAAAGCCGCAGTATGGTAAGTAGGCAGGGTGATTAAATGATGGAAAATTCCCGCTTCTCTTGCCGCATCAGATTGGAAAGTACGAATTTTTTCATCAGCTTCTCTACCCAGTTCAGTATCATCATATTTTTCATCCATAAGAGCTTCTCGTATGTAAGCTGAAGTATCAACTCCATCTTCATCCATTTTATCAAAAACTTGTTGACGGAAGTTTAAAGTCCAGTTAAATGATGGACTATTGTTATATACCAGTTTTGCATTGGGAACAACTTTCCTTACTTCATCCATCATAGCCCCGATTTGCCCGATGTGAGGTTTTTCAGTTTCAATCCAAATAAGATCCGCACCATTTTGTAAACTGGTTATGGAATCGAGAATACATCTAGCTACACCGGTGCCTTTTTTGAATCGGTATAGATTACTTGGTAATCGTTTAGGGCGAACTAATTTACCATGATGATTAATTACTACATCACCATGATTCATGTTGTCAGTGGTTACTTCATCAACATCTAAGAAAGAATTATATTGGTCTCCTAAATCACCAACGTTATGGGTTACTGCGATCTGTTTTGTTAGACCAGCACCCAATGAATCTGTTCTTGCAACGATGACTCCATCATCAACCCCAAGTTCTAAGAATGCATAACGAACCGCATTGATTTTGGCTAAAAAGTCAGCATGAGGTACGGTTACTTTTCCATCTTGATGACCACATTGCTTCTCATCAGAAACTTGATTTTCAATTTGGATACAGCAAGCACCCGCTTCAATCATTTGTTTTGCCATCAAGTATGTAGCTTCAGCATTCCCGAAACCGGCATCGATATCTGCAATGATTGGAACAATATGTGTCTCAAAATTATCAATTTTCTCTTGAACCGCTTTTATTGCCTCTCCTTCAGCAGCATCTAATTCTTTAAATAAACCACCTAATTCTCTTGCATCAGCTTGTCGTAAAAATGTATAAAGTTCGTTTATTAAACTTGCTACAGAAGTTTTTTCATGCATTGATTGGTCAGGAAGTGGACCGAATTCAGATCGAAGTGCTGCCACCATCCATCCAGAAAGGTATAAATAGTTTCTTTTATTTGTACCGAAATGCTTTTTAATTGAAATCATTTTTTGCTGACCAATAAATCCGTGCCAGCATCCTAATGACTGTGTATATTTTGTGGTGTCGTTATCATAAGCATCCATATCTGCTCTCATAATTGAGGAAGTATATTTAGCAATATCTATACCGGTTTTAAACCGGTTTTGGGCTCGCATTCTAGCCACAGAATTTGGGTTAATGGCATTCCATTTTCCGGAATGCTTCTTGCGAAGTCCTGTAATTTGTTCAATATTTTTGGAGTATGATTTTAGGTTAATGATTTGTTCATCAGAATTTTGTGGGTTAATTCCGTTCAATGAAGAATTAGCACTCCACTCTTGTTCGACTTGTTTTTCTTGATTTTCAGGTGTCATTTTTATTTCCTTCAATTAAATATATTGGTATGC
>JAPYSZ010000105.1 GCA_029941645.1 Candidatus Poseidoniia archaeon | reverse complement strand
GTTTAGGAATTTGCATTTCTGTCAATGACATTTGTATTGCATTAACTATTCCAAAATCTCCACAGCCTGGGCACCAATCGTTATGTACCTGAGTTTTGTAATCACCTAGTTTAATCGCCATATGTTAACACCTGCTTTTTTTCAGATTTCTTTTCTAGTATTTTTTTCAAAGAATCAAAAATTTCTATACATGTCATAGGTCTTCCTGTATATTTTAAAACATAATAGTCTGGATCTCTTAGCAAATTTTCTCTTATCAATGAAGCAAGTTGGCCAGTCATATTTGCTTCAATATCAATTATAATTGAAGAATCTTTTAGCATTGATTTGATATAGTTTGTAGGGAATGGATGTAATAGTTTGATATCAATAAAACCAATTTCGTGTCCTTCGTTCCTATGCATTTCAATTGCGTCTAAGATTGGTCCTTTTGGAGAGCCCCAACTGACTATACAAATGTCTAACTTGCCATATGCTACAGCCTGATCGTCCTTAGGAATTAAAGACAGCATTTGCTCAACTTTTGTTTGTCTTTTGTCCATCATCTGAATTCTATTCACTGGATCCTCAGAGATATGACCGTATTCGTCACTCTCATCACCAGTATTCCAGAAAACACCATTTTCAAGACCAAGCTTTGATCTTGGAGAAATACCATCAGGTGAATGAGCAAAACGTTTGTAATCACCATCTATTTTTTCAAGTAATTTTCCACGATCAATAGAGATTAAATCTGGCTCAAATCGCTTACATGTAACAACCGAACTAGCAATGAATTTATCAAGTATGTGAATAACAGGAACCTGAAAAATATCAGCAAAATTGAAACATTTGCACGTATCGTAAAAACTGTCTTCAACATCACCTGATGCATAAACTATTCTTGGGAATTCTCCGTGTCCTGCATTAATTGCAAAAAGTAAATCATCCTGACCTTGTCTTGTTGGTAATCCAGTTGAAGGTCCACTCCGTTGAAATAGTGTAATAACTACTGGCGTTTCGTTTATTCCAGCCCAACCAAGTGTCTCTGCCATTAAAGAGAATCCTGGTCCTGAAGTTGACGTTGCCGAGCGTACACCTGTTAATGATGCACCAACCGCCATTCCTATCGCCGAAATTTCGTCCTCTGTTTGCACTATAGTGGTAGAACCCGGTCTATCCTCTTTTACTTGTAAAATTTCATGGGTTTCCAAAAATTCACTTTCGTCTGATGCAGGCGTAATTGGATAGTATGATTGAAACCTACATCCACATACTATCTTTCCAAGAGCTGAACCCTGATGACCCTGAACTAAAAGTGTGTTTGATTCCTTGTCTATTTTACTAATTGAACTATTAAAATCAGAAAATTTTGCTGACGCATAATTGTAAGAAAAGTTTGCTGCTTTCTTATTCAAGTCAACAATAGAAGGTTTTTTTGAAAAAGTATCTTCGATAGCCTCCAACAGTGGTTCTATTGGGGCTTTCAAAATTCCAAGTGAAAATGAGACTCCCAGTACGTTAAACAAACGTACCATACGTGAAAGTTCAGGGCTGTTCAATTCGTTTGCAATATTTGATAATATATCCCTAAATGAGATTGGATAAACCTTAACACCATTCTCCTTTGCCAAATCAAGTATGCTTGAAACATTCGGCTCCATATTTTTAGAATTAAAAAATTTCAATAATCGTGCCTTATGACTCGCTTCAAGAGTTGGAATTTGATCAACGGTTGTATTAACTATGGAGGCATCATAAATTATTGCACCGTCTTTGATTATTTCTAAACCATGCCTAACCAAAGTTTCAGCGTCATAAGCTACCATAATGTTTGCACCGTTTATGTTTGAACGAATTTTCTTATCTGAAAGTCTCACCACGAAATAGCTGTGCAGGCCTTTGATGTTAGAGTGGTATTCCCTTTTTCCAAAAACGTGATAGCCTAGTTTTGCGCCAACTCGTGAAAATATGTTTGCTGCTGTATCAACACCACTTCCTTGTGGTCCTCCGATTAACCAACTATAGTCAAAAGCCATAACAAATGCTTCCTTTATTGAATATTAAAAATGATATGTTCATGTGAACAGCATACAGAATAAATCGGATTTATGTTGATTTATAGAAGTACGTGCTCTATTGCCTTTTGAATATCTCCTGTATTGATTACATTTGCATCCAACATTGCTTCAAGAGTCCTTAAAACTTTCAATTCTCCCGTTGCTCCCGCAATAGTTTGAGGGATAACAACACAAACATCTGACACAATAACTGTCACGTCATCATCTTTTCCGTATTTCCAGTTCCTTGGTATGCCAATGTAGTAATTCCGAGAATCTTTGTTGCTTAGATCTTGATATATTACTTCAACCATTAATTTTCATAAAACTCTGAATCTTAAAAATGTAATACTAATACTGGCTGTAGCATAATTAACCGCCAGTAGCTGCGCTATCATCAGTAGAAAGTTTTAGTGCACATTCGCATTTATCGCGTTCTCCACAGAACGGGCAAACACAGGTACAATTTTCTATTGGGTTTTTACAATCATCACAAATAGTGAATTCTTCGTTGGTATTATCAGAACTCATTGATTTTTTATTGTTAAGATATTATAAATGGTTTAAGTGGGCGTTCATAACTGAATTAAATCATCGGGATCTCCACGAATACAATCAGTTTGTACAGATTTGAGGTTTTCAAATTTGATTCTACCTTTTGGTATTTTTCCATCGTTTTGAAGTGATCCAATTTTTGACGAAACAGATGTCTTGTGTTTTTCACATGTAATTCCAAGCATAAATTCATCATTGTTAGATACTACTGTGATTAC
>JAPYSZ010000104.1 GCA_029941645.1 Candidatus Poseidoniia archaeon | reverse complement strand
CAAGTGCTAAAACCCATGCAGATATCCATAAATATTCTGTATTTTCCATTTTTACACTCCTGTAATGATTCTAAGTAATACAATCAAATACAAGCTTTTTTCAGATTTTAATGCACACTATATAAGACTGATGGAAGTATTTATTTTGCTTTACCGTATACAAAACCGCCAATAAGCCCAAATCCAATCATAACGATTAGAACTGCATACAACCCAATATCAAACCATACTCCGAATTTGAATCCCCAACCAATCCAGAAAGCTAATGCCAATGGAATGAGGAAATAATAAAATCCTGCAGTCATTTTTTCTTGATCGGGTATATTTTCTAGTTTCAAATTTTCACCATTACCATGTCCTTGACAGAACGAACCGTTTCAAAGGGAATATTTAACATATTCTCTGAGTTTAATTCATATCCTTCAGGGATATCTCCATCTGATGCTATAACTAGTGTTTTGAGTTTACCCGATGCCGAATCAAGAATAACATTAGATATGTACCCTAAACGTTCTCCAGAAACAGTTGTTACTTGCTTATCCCGGAGGTCTGATAGTCTTATTTCCATATCACATGTAAAGATCGTTTTCACTACGTCTTTCTTTTCTCCTAGTTCGAGATCTTAACTTTTTACCCAACTCTGCGTAGTATTTTACGGTATCCTCTGTTACAGATGGTGAGACTTGTTCTAGGGCTGTATCAAAATGTTTCATTGTAACTTCTTTTGCTTTAGAATTTTTTCTAAGTGCTAAAATCGCAGCTTCACGCACTACTCCCTCAATATCAGCACCTGTATATCCTTCCATTTTTTCAGCTAAGGTTTCTATATTTACTCCTTTTAGAGGCATCTTCTTTGTATGAATTTCTAGAATATGTTTTCTTGCCGCTTCATCCGGTTCACCAATAAGAATCATACGGTCGAATCTTCCTGGTCTTAGTAAGGCGGAATCTATTATTTCAGGCCTATTAGTAGCACCAATAATCATTACCCCCTCTAAATTTTCCAATCCGTCCATACTTGTCAATAATTGATCTACAAGTCTATCGGATACATTACTGTCACTATTCCCACCTCTAATAGGCGCAAGCGCATCTAATTCGTCTAGGAATACAATACACGGTGAAACCTGTTTGGCTTTTCTGAAAACTTCTCTAAGTTTCTTTTCAGATTCACCAACCCATTTTGACATGACTTCAGGCCCCTTAATAGCTATAAAATTCGCTTCAGATTCCGTTGCTATAGCTTTCGCAAGCAAAGTTTTACCAGTTCCTGGTGGACCATAAAGCAAAACACCTCTTGGAGGCCTAATTCCTAATCTTTCAAAACCTTCAGGATTAGTTAATGGCCATTCTACAGTTTCTTTGAGTTGCTGCTTTGCCTCTTCTAAGCCTCCAACTTCACTCCATTTCACTCTTGGAATTTCAACCATAATTTCCCTAAGAGCAGAAGGTTCAACATCTTTCAGAGCCTCTTTAAAATCATCAGTTTTGACTTCCATTTCTTGCAGTAATTTTGGTGGTATAGGTTCATCCAAATCTATTTCAGGTAAATATCTTCTCAGAGCACTCATTGCAGCTTCTCTAGCCAATGCGGCTAAATCTGCACCTACAAATCCATGCGTAATATTTGCAAAGTGAGCAAGTTCTTTCCACTGCCCGTTTTTGTCTCTCTTTATTGGCATTCCACGAGTGTGAACTTGAAGGCATTCTTTTCGTCCGTCTCTATCTGGAATTCCAATTTCTATTTCTCGATCAAATCTCCCGGGCCTTCTTAGAGCTTGGTCAATTGCATCGGGTCTGTTTGTTGCTGCAATTACAATCACTTGGCCTCTAGACTGTAATCCATCCATCAAGGTTAGAAGTTGGGCTACAACACGCCTCTCAACTTCACCTTGTGTTTCGTCACGTTTAGAAGCAATAGAGTCAATTTCGTCAATAAAAATAATCGAAGGTGAATTAGTTTCTGCTTCTTCAAATTTTTGTCTTAAGTGAGCTTCAGATTCCCCATAATATTTATTCATTATTTCGGGACCCTGAATCGATAAGAAGTTCGCACCCGATTCGTTTGCAACTGCTTTTGCAAGTAAAGTTTTGCCAGTACCAGGTGGACCATAAAGCAAAACACCTTTTGGAGGATCAATTCCTAGAGCGTCAAAAAGTTCAGGATGTTTAAGTGGTAATTCTATCATTTCCCTTACTTTTTTTATTTCTTCTTTCAAACCTCCTATATCTTCATAGACAACACCAGTTGCCAATTCTGCTTCTTTGGCAGGATCTTCATGAACTTGAATAACAGTGTCAGCTTGAATCTGGATTATTCCTTTAGGTTGAACTACAGTGACTGCAAAGGGCAATCTTCCACCCATAAGTGTCAGTCCTGGGACAATTACAACGTCACCTTTTGTTAGAGGTCTTCGGTTTAGTCCTCTGAGAATTACTTCTTCAATACCAGGTCCGAATTGAACTCTTCCAGATTGGTCCATCATTGGAGCTAAAACAATTTTTTGGGCTGGTTTAACTTGGGCTTTTTTGACTTCAACTTTGTCACCCAAGTTTACTTTAGCATTATTTCGGATAAGGCCATCAACACGGATTATTCCCTTTCCTTCATCTTCCGTTCGAGCTCTCCAGACTATTGCTACAGTAGGATCTCTTCGTCTGCCATGTATTTCTACTATATCACCAATAGACAAACCTAATTCATTTCTGGTTAGTGTATCTAATCTTCCTCTTCCATAACCAACTTCATCCTGAAGCGCCTCAGCAACTTTCAGTGTGATTGAATCTTCTCCCATAGGACTATTGTATAATTCGGGTTCAAAAAACTACTGTTGGTAGTTTTTCTTGTTTCTAATCCTGTTTCCTA
>JAPYSZ010000103.1 GCA_029941645.1 Candidatus Poseidoniia archaeon | reverse complement strand
CGTCGCCCTTACAAGGCGAAGATCGGCGGTTCGATTCCGCCCCGGCCCACCATTCAAGGCGCAAACAGAAGATGTTAGGACAAAATTTTCTTATAGATAACAATATAGCTATTAAAATTGTTAATTTAGCGTTTATAAAAGATGGTGAAAAAATACTTGAAATAGGTCCCGGTAGGGGGATTTTAACTGAATTGTTAGCAGATAAAGGAAAATTATTAGCCGTAGAAAAAGATAGGTGGCTTGCTGTGGTTCTTAAGCAAAAATTTGCAGGGAGGGCAGAAATAGTGGAAGAAGACATTCTCAAATTTGAAGTTCCGGAAATAGATGTTATTGTTGCAAATTTACCATATTCTATTTCTTCTCCTATTCTTTTTAGATTATTCAATTATCAATGGAAGAGAGCAGTTTTAATGTTTCAGGAAGAATTTGCCAATCGCCTTGTAGCTAGCCCAGGATCTAAGGTTTATGGTCGTCTTTCAGTAATGGCTAATCATTATGTTGACACAAGAAAACTTTTCAAAGTTTCCAAAACGGCATTTCAACCACAGCCCAAAATACACTCTCAGGTAGTTCAGTTAGTGCGCCGTACACCTGATTATGAGTTGGATGATTTTGATACTTTTGAGGAAGTGGTTAGATCGGTTTTTACACATCGTAGAAAGAAAATAAGGAATTGTCTTAAATTAGATTTTAAAGATATTGAAATAGATGATTTAGAAAATATGGATGAGAGAGCTGAAGTCCTGAAACCTAGCGAGATTGCAGCTTTGTCCAATTCAATCTTTGCTAGAAAATCAGAATAATCGTTTGAGAAGTAGCATATCCATCAAACTCGCTTTGACCTTTAAATCACCCGTCATGTAAGCTTTAACTGGTGAAATTTTTCTTTGGATTAGTGCTAATAAAGTTTCTGAATTTGCAGTTACTACTAAATCCGCATTTGTATCTTCGGTTTTAACAAAATCTTCAATTCTTAGATTTTCTAATTTACTATAATATGTGTCTCCATCCGAAACACAAATACAGATTGTTCTATTCTTTCCTTCAATCGTTTTAGAGAAATCAGGTTCACTGTCTATTCTGGAATTGAATTCTATCACTTTTTCATCAAGTAATTGTTTTACATTGTTATTCATTGCTTCCACCAAAGTCATCTAGTGTTTTTACAGGACGTATTCGTTCTAAAGTTTTCCAACTTTCACGAGTTCCAGTAGGCCACTTACCATTATCAGCATAAAAGCTCTTCAAAAACTTAATTGTTCTTTCATCTGAAGGATATCCACTACCAAAATCTCCAATTTTATCCTTAAGTTTTCCAATTTCATTTTCTCTCGTTTCTTTAGCAATTATAGATGCTGCCGCAACAACTTTTATTTTTGCATCAGCTTTATGCATAGAAATCACATCAGTATCTTTCTTATTGGTAAGACTTGCTTTAATTTGACTGCCAAATCGGTTTTCATTAACATCTGCAGCATCTACATACGCCACGTTTGGATCTAGTTTGGAAATAAGCCTTTCAAAAGCTTCACGATTTAATTCATTCAACTTGTTTCTTCTTCTATACTCATCTACTATTCTAGGTTCAATTATCTCTACAGCAAAATTGAATTTCTCCTTAATTAAATTAGCCAATTCTTTCCTTTTCTTTTGTGTTAGTTGTTTTGAATCTTTAATTCCTAAATTTGCTATATCTTTTGCATTATTTACAGCGACGGCAGCAACAACTAAAGGCCCTATAACAGGTCCTTTTCCAGCTTCATCTACTCCACAAATCATGTTTCAAGTACCAAGTTGGCCCAGTTACGAGCCATAAAATATATTGCAGTTCTTTCTGGCAAGTCAACAACACTTTCAGGTTTTAGAGTAGTAAGTCCATCTCCCATTGTTACAGGGTGACTGACAATTGATCGTATTTTAACCAAATTATCGCCAAATGCTATTGCATCCTTCATCGGGTCAAATTTTTCTAGTTTCTTAGAATCCATAGTAGTAACTTTTAGCCCCGACCCACCATGTAATGAACCAGGCAAACGAATTAGTCTGTGTATGTCTCCAGTTACGGGTTCGTCAGGGTAAATTGCCGTTTCTTTTAAGGCTATTTTTACAAATCGTTTTTTTGGTGTTTTGGGGAGTTTATTGAATATATCATCATTACTATCTTTGAAATCTAGCATATCTCTTGAAACACCCAATTTATTCATAATAGGTTTTTTCTCATCATCATTTTTTTCTCTTAAATCATCTAATGTATTGTGAATGTATCTGGTGATAATTCCTTGCCAGCCTTTTGCGTCTTTTTTTGGTAGTTTTTCAATACCCAAATTTTTTCTTTCAATACCTTTTCCTCTAATCGGATATTCCTTTGTGTATCCTGCGTTAATTAGTATTTTGTTCAGGTCTAAGCCTTTACCAGTGAGATAGTCTGCGATTTCTCGCCTTGCTCCTGATGGTAATGTCAGTAATTCAGGAGTTCGTACATGGACGTGATATCCTCTTCCACCACTAAATGTAATTAGTAAATCTTCTTCACTTAATCCAAAATCACGTAATAGAACATCAACTACAAGTCTGTACGTTTGTTCTCTGATGTATTCCATAAGTTTAGAGAAAGGTATTTTCCCTTTTTTGACGTCCTCCATTTCAGGCAAATGATCGGCGTCTAAATCAAAAATTAAGTCGGCACCCTGCCATTCTTTGTCAATCATAGTATTTTTGCTAGGATCCTTGTAGTATGCTACCGAATGATAGCAATGAGCCGGTGCTATTCTTGCCAAGTAGGTCTTAACTTCCTTAATGGTACGGAAATTTACATGTCTATTCATTATCCCCCCTTTCCAACTAAGAAAACCCCATTCTCTTGAGGTAAATCTTGGTGGCAAGGTAATCTCAGCGTTTTGATAAT
>JAPYSZ010000102.1 GCA_029941645.1 Candidatus Poseidoniia archaeon | reverse complement strand
ACATAGCTGGCGAATTTTCTTCTTGGACTTTCTATATTACGGTTGTACCTAGTCTAAAAGTCGTTATTTTCTTGATTGCTACTGTTCTAATAATATCATTAGCCATTACTCCATATGGAATTTGGCGTCTAAGAAGAATGGATTTAGTAGAAAAAGTAAAAGATTTCAGCAATTAAGCAGTTTTTTTGTTTCAGAAATAATAAGTTCGATTGAGTTTTCTAAAACATGACTATCTTCGACTTCTATTAATTTTACATTATTTCCTGATCTTTTAACATAATCCTTGCTTGCACTTATGGGAACAATATCATCGGTTTTTGAGTGAATTATAGTAACCGGAATATCTGGAGCTATCAAATTATCGGGATTATCATTTGGTGTTTCGGGATAATGAAGTGCAGGCGCAAGCAATAGCAAGCCTTTGAGTTTCTCGGGTTTTTTTTGAGCAGTTAATGCACAGGCAAGTCCACCCCAACTGGACCCGGCAAGTACTACCTCTCCTATGTCTATTGTTTTTTCTAGTAGTTCTACTCTGTCTAGAAGCTCCATTTCATTGAAATCTGGAGATATTACTTCAATACCACTTTCACGAATTGCTGTGACTTTGCTACCATTGGGGCTACCCCAAAGTCCATGTGCCCAGACTAACATAATTCCTGAAAGTAGGCCATATTAATAGTATTTTTACACAATATATTCGATATAGTACGTTAAACAAAGACGATATAATATCCAATCTCTCTGCGTGAAATATGTCCCCTACTTATGGAGAGTATCTGAGAATAGATGAACTACTTAGTTTACAGACAGGTCTTAAGGACGATAAGCGTAAAATATCTAATGATGAACTCCATTTTATTTTAGTTCATCAAAACTTTGAACTTTGGTTCAAGTTAGTGATTAATGAGTTAAAGTGTACTAGAGATATTCTAGCTTCAGATTATGTAGAGGAAACAAGTCTTCCACAAGCTGTTCATCACATGACTAGAGTTATTGAGACCTTCAAACTGATGTCTCAACAATGGAAAGTTATGGAAACTCTTGAACCACAAGATTTCTTAAATTTCCGAGATGAATTGGGTACTGCCTCAGGTTTCGAATCTTTTCAAATGAGAGAACTGGAATCACTTATGGGTAAGAAATGGATTGATGGAAAACCTATTGGTAAAGATGAATCAACTGAAAAATCATTGTATGAAGTTACATGTGATTGGCTTCAAAGAACACCTATTCAAGGATCTACACCAGATTCATCTAATGATAATGAGGAGGTTAACACTTTCATAAAACAGTACCTTGAAGCTCACAAGAATTTATATCCTGATACTAACCAAGAAGCAATGGATTTCTTTGAACAAGATTCAGTTTTACGTCGACGAAGAGCTGGATTAATTTTCATAGAATCATATAGAGAACTCCCTTTGTTATCTTGGCCTCGAAAGTTGATTTCTACACTTATTGAATTAGAAGAGTCGATGATTCTTTGGCGTAGTTCTCATGCACGTATGGTTGAACGTATCATTGGCAGAAGGATAGGAACAGGCGGTTCTTCCGGTGTTGATTATTTAGATATGACAACTAAATATAGAGTATTTATTGATCTTTGGTCAGTACGTAGTATATTGATAAAAAAAGAAGCTTTACCTCCTCTTAAGAATCCAGAATTTTATGGATTTAAAGGCGAATAAATGATAAATTTAGACGGAAAAAGGGCATTGGTCTGTGGTGGAACTAGTGGCATTGGAAAGGCAGCTACCGAATCTCTTAGGAGTTGTGGAGCTCAAGTTGTTGTTTTATCCCGGAGTGCGTCCGGAGACGATTCAATTTCTTGTGATCTTGAAGATTTAGAATATCTTACTCTTTCGGTAAAAAAAGAAATAGAAAAAAACGGAGACTTTGAGATATTGATTAATAATTCAGGCGGCCCACCTTCTGGTCCTCTTATTGATGCTAAACCTAGTGATTTTGAGAAAGCTTTTTTGAGACATGTTTTAGCATCACAAACATTAGTTCAACTTCTTTTACCTGGTATGAAAGAATCAAATTATGGTCGAATAGTCAATATAATTTCAACTTCGGTGAAAGAGCCTATTCCTGGTTTAGGTGTGAGTAATACAATCCGTGGAGCGATGGCTTCTTGGTCTAAGACATTATCTAAGGAATTACCACCTTCAATTACGATAAACAATGTTCTTCCTGGATTTACGAATACAGAACGCCTTACTGAATTGAAAAAGACCCTCTCTGAGCAAAAAGGTATAAGTGAAGAAGAAGTAGAAAATACTTGGTTAAGTACGGTTCCAGAAGGCCGTTTAGCAGACCCTTCAGAGCTTGGTAAAGTTGTTGCCTTTCTTTCATCTCCTGCAGCAAGTTTTGTGAGAGGAGTAAGCATTCCTGTAGATGGTGGACGAACAGGATCAATCTAATGGATTTTGATATATTTCTATCAATTGCACAGACGCCAGTGGAAGGACACACTCCAGATGAAGATATTATGTTTTCCAACTTTTTTGATCAATTACAAGCAGCAGATAACTTAGGTTTTGGTACTGCATGGGTTGCTCAAGCCCATTTATCAACAGAGGTTCAAAAAATGAATAAGCAACCGGTTGTTCCTCATTGGGAGGGTGAAGTTGGGTTGTGTACAGATTTCTTTCAATTAGCTCATGTGATGTTCTCTAAGACTGAGAATATCAATGTGGGTTCTGCTGTCATGAGTCTTCTTACGCATGGAGGTCCAGTAGGAATAGCAGAAAGAGTAGGTGCTTTTTTGGCATTACATGGACTTAATAAAGAGGAAAATCGGAAATTAAGAATTGGTTTTTCGGCAGGCCGTTTTGAATTTATGGCACGCCCCTATGGGATTGTTCCAAGGGACATAGTTGAGGAAGCTGCTTGGCCTGCATTAAGAGGTCAGATATTTG
>JAPYSZ010000101.1 GCA_029941645.1 Candidatus Poseidoniia archaeon | reverse complement strand
GATCATTCTTCTTTTTACGATTCCAGTTATTGGTGGGATAGTCCTGATGTGAGGCGCAGTATCTTTATGGGTGGTGGCGATTATATTTATGCTATTAGTGAGAAAGGTGTTACAGCCCATAATGTAGATACAATGGAAAGAACAGGTTTTGTTGACTTACCCTCTGATAATAGGCCAAATTACGTGGATTATTACTATGATGCTGTTGATGTAATTGAAGTTGACCCTGATGAAGAAGACGGTGAAGATAGAGAAGATTCCGATGACAGCTCTAATTCTGAAGAGGAGTCAACAGGTTCTGAAAGTTAGCACCTAACTGCTAAATAAGCATAGAAAATAGCTAAGTCATTATGATTCAGTTGAATAATGTAAAAAGACATTATGTGATGGCCTCTGAAACTATTAAGGCTTTAGATGGAATAACTCTAAGTATTCAAGAAGGTGAAAGGATAATTTTACTGGGGCCTTCAGGTTCCGGAAAAACCACTTTGCTTAATTGTATTTCAGGTTTAGATACTCCAACCTATGGAGAGTATTTGTTCGATGGAATCTCTGTAACTGGAAACAGTGAAGAACTTACTACATTCCGCAGAAAAAACGTGGGTTATGTTTTTCAATTTTTCAATTTATTACAAGATTTAACAGTTCTGGAAAATGTTTTGTTAATCCAGGAACTTTCAGGTCAGCGCGATGTCAACCGGGCTAAGGAAGTTCTAAGTTTAGTAGGATTAGAAGGTGAGATAGATCGTTTCCCCTCTGAAATTAGTGGTGGTCAACAACAACGTGTTGCAATTGCTAGAAGCATAGCCAAAAATCCTAAATTACTTTTGGGCGATGAATTGACCGGTAATTTGGATACTGAGACTTCTGCTAAAGTAATGAACGTCCTCACTGAAGCTTGTCAAAAAGAAAATATCACGACAGTCATGGTAACACATGACGAGTCCTTAGCAAAGTATGCAACACGTGTTATTCGCCTTGATAGCGGTAAAGTAAAATCAGATGAGCGAGTATCCTAAGAGTAATGTCCTTTCTTCTAACTAAAAGATTAGCCCGTAGTCTTTGGAGAACCAAAATACGTTTGATTGCCGTGATTTTTATGGTAGTTATAGGTGTTTTAGGTGGTATTTCAATGGGAGGTTATGCAACTAATGTATCTGTTCTCTATGATAATATTTATGAAGATGACGAAGAGGGAGTAAATCTTCCAGATATTTGGGTAAATCTTCCAGGCGGTACTTGGTCTGAAGAAGAATCTCAGAATCTTTGTGATAAATTTGAAGAGGATTTTCCTGTTGATTCACCTTCAATAGACAAATGTGAACCTAGATTGGTTGTTGATGGGACTCTTTTCCATGTAGACAAGTCAGGTGAAGAGATTCTAGTCACAGCTGTTTGGCATGGAATTGATGAAGGTGAAGTTGATAAGGTTTGGATACCAGATCATGAGTGCTGTGAGGGGAGAGCTGCAGAAACCCCAACAGAAATTGTAATAGATGCTCATGTGGCAGAGGATTTGGGTATTTCCGTTGGGAGTTCAGTATCATTAGGTGTTGGTGAGGGTCGTATGAATTTTACAGTAGTTGGTTTGGGTTACCAATCAAATCATTTTTGGTTTGCACCTGAAGGGTCTTTTTTTCCTGCTGAAGCTGGCACTTATGTTACAGGTTATCTAACGGCTGAAGGACTTGAGAAACTAGCAAATCTTACTTCAGGATCATCAAATAAGATTCTAATTGATTTAGAAGGGACTCCAGCTTTTGATTTACCTTCAACTGATGATTTTGAAGGAGATGAGATTTCTCCTGTCAAAGCCCATGTGATGGAAGTCTTATTGGATGCAGATTCGGGTACAGCAACAGTCAATGATAGAGGGGAGACTCCTTCAGTAGAATTCTTGAGAGCAGACCTTGAAGGGGCCCAAAAGAGTTTTCCAGCAGTAACGGCAATGTTGGCCATTGTAGCCTCAATAACGATAATACTTAGCCTGCAAAGATTGATACAGAGTCAATCTCGTGAAATAGCTATAATGCGGACACTAGGAGTTCCTCGAAACTCGATTATGATAGGCTACATGCTTGCGCCATTAGTTATTGGATTGATTGGTAGTGCGATAGGTGTTCTATTCGGAGTTCTGTTTGGAATTAGAGCCATGCTTGATGTTTATGAGAGCATAATAGGTCTTCCAATCTTGAACGAAAGTGTTGACTGGAATGTGGTAATGGAGATAGTAGCAATTGCAATGGTAATTGTCTTCCTGTCAGGCCTTAGACCAGCTTGGACAGCATCAAGATTGAAACCATTGGATATTTTAGGCGGCCAACATGAAGTACGCGTGGGTTCTAAGTTTCTTCAGAAGTTGACTGCTAGACTACCTACTACGATTGGATTGACTATTCGTTCAAGCATGCGTAAACCGGTTCGTTTAAGTTTGACTTTCATTGCTGTGGGGCTGTCCATGTTGATTTATGGTTCAATGTTGATGTTTTCAGGTTCAATGGTTGATATTCTTGTGGATAATTTAGAAGAAGGGCAGCAGTGGGATGTTCAGGCAGACGTCCCTGAAGGAGGCCCAGAAGGTATAATTGCCTGGTCAAACGAGCATAATGCAACATATGAATTAGTCATAGAGTATCCTTTTGGAACAATTGAGGATGATGCGGGAAAATCAAAGCCATTTACTGCCATAGGTTTGGAAAAAATTGCTACTGAAGGATCATCAATGCGCCTCGTTAATCTTATTGATGGAGAGTTGCCAGTCAAGGAAACCGAAACTGTCCAAGTTTTAGCAGATGAGGGAACTGCAGCTTTACTTGACTGGAAATTGAATGAAAAACGTACCCTGAAACTTGGAACTATGGAGATTGATGTTGAGCTTGTGGGTACAACACGTGGAGAGATTTCCCGAACAATCTATTTCCATCGCACAT
>JAPYSZ010000100.1 GCA_029941645.1 Candidatus Poseidoniia archaeon | reverse complement strand
GTTTTAGGTCCAATCCCATATATTTTCCTTATCTCTAAAGGTGCTAAGAACTTAGATTCAGTACCTGGTTCTACAACTGTAAAACCTTCAGGCTTATCAAAATCTGAGGCTATTTTCGCTACTAGTTTTGATGTAGCTAACCCTGCTGAAGCAGGTAAATCTGTTTCAGATTTTATACGTTTCAAAATGGTTTGAACTAATGCAGATGGGTTTTTTTGAAGTGTTAAATCCACAAAAGCCTCATCCACGCTCATTCTTTCTAATGTACCGTATCTTGATAAGACATCCATAATTTTGGCTGAACAAGAACGAATCATAGGTCGATTGGAGGATACTAGCTTTAATTCTGGACACAATTTCAGAGCTTGACTCGAAGCCATGGCTGAACGTACACCCTTTTCACGAGCCTCATAAGACGCTGAAGCAATTACCCCTCTTTGTCCTGGTTTACCGCCTACTGCCAAAGAAATTCCTTTGTCTTCTGGATTCTCTAAGATATGAACATTCACGAAGAATGCATCCATATCAAGATGCAGAATTGCTCTTGGCCACTCTAATCTTTCCACATCCTCCAGAAGACGGTAGGAATTACCTTTAACCCCCCAACCTCTAAGGAAATAATGGAAATTGACCCTTGGGCCAGTAAAGGTGTTCAAAACTACAAAGAAATATGTGAAAAATTTGGTTTGGATACTGTTGACCATACCAAATTACCCAGTCCAACGCATTTACATCGTAGAGGAATAATTTTCGCCCATCGTGATCTAAACAATGTTCTAGACGCAAGAAAAGCAGGTAGGCCTTTTGGCGTTCTATCTGGATTGATGCCATCTGGACAAATACATTTAGGACATAAAATGGTCATTGATCAAGCTAAATGGTTCCAGGATTTGGGAGGAGATGTGACAATAACTATTGCAGATTTAGAAGCTCATGCTACTAGAGGCCTAAGTCTTGAGAAATGTAGAAAATATGCAATAGAAGAATATATTTCGAATTATGCTGGAATGGGTTTAAATCCGGATAAAACATCTATTTATTTCCAATCTGAAAGACCTATTGTACAAAAATTAGGATTTACGTTAGGGAAGAAAACAAACCTGTCTGAGATGGAAGCAATATATGGTTTTTCAGGTGAAACTAACTTAGCGCATGTCCAATCACCATTAGTACAGGCTGGAGACATTGTTCATCCACAATTAGATGAATATGGAGGATTAAGACCTATTGTAGTTCCTGTTGGAATTGATCAAGACCCACACATTAGGTTAACAAGAGGTATGGTCTCTAAGACAAACTGGTTTAATGTCAATCAGAATAAAGCTGGAAATATTACCATTGGATTATCAATACAGGATAATAATCAAAACTCAATGGGAATTAGAGAAGATGGTGGAGTTGATAAGAACCGAAGAGAAAAAGTAATTGCAAAAGCAATTTCAGCAATAGGGAAAGCAGGTTTTAGTCAAACTAATGCGAATCCAAAACATGGCACCATTGATGTTAAAGATGCTGTAAATGAAAATCAAAATGAAATCAGATATCAATTATTGAAATTAGAAAGAGAAATGGGCGGAATGGGACTTATGCAACCATCATCAACATATCATCAATTTGCTGTTGGAATGACTGGAGGTAAAATGAGCTCTAGCCAACCTGAAACGACCATGTTTCTCAACGATTCGATGAAAGATATTGAAAAGAAAATAAAATCATCATTTTCAGGAGGACAAGCTACTGTAGAAGAACATCGTGCAAAAGGAGGGAATCCTGATGTTGATGTAGCCTATCAATATCTTCGCTATTTCTTTGAAGAAGATGACAATGAACTTGAGAGAATAAGGAACGAATATACTTCAGGTGATTTACTTACTGGTGAAATCAAAGCAATATGTATTGAAAAGGCCTCAGAATGGATGAAAAATCATCATGAACTTAAAGATCAAAACCAACACCTAATTAAGAAATTTCTAAAGTAGTCTGTTTTCCTTTAATTCTACCTAAAATTTGAGGCATTGTTTTGAGCAGCATATCTTGCATTTCTTTTACAGAAATACTATGACCAAATTTGGATAATGAGGTATGTTTTCCAACTGGTAAGCCACAGCCTTCAACCGCTTCTATTCGGCCTTCTGGTGTGTCTAAATTAATATCAAATCCATGTCTAGAAACCCATTTACTAAATGCTAAACCTATACTAGCTATTTTATGTCCTTCAAACCAAACTCCCTGCATTTTTCCATCTCTATTAGCATTAATACCAAAATTAGACAGAGATGTGATTATCCACTCTTCAATAATTGTTATTACCTTTCTAACAGACTCTTCTTTCCATTGAAAAATAGGATAACCAACTAATTGTCCTGGGCCATGCCAAGTTAGTCCACCACCACGATCAACACTGGATGATGCAAAACCATCAGGTGCTTGAATATTATCAAGCATTCCTCTTCGACCTATAGTTACTATTTCAGGATGCTCAACGAAAATTAGAGTGTCCTGAATCTCATTATTTATTCTCTTTTCCTGAAGCTCAACCATTAAGCGGTCTACGTTTTCATGTGTTGAATTACCGGCTAGAATAATATCGGTAGAAATCACTTTGAAATGTGGATTGCATGGCCTAATCCTGCAAGTGCCGATTCGGCGAATGCCTCGGTCAAAGTCGGATGAACATGAATTGTTCCAGCTATGTCTTCTAATCTGGATCCCATCTCTATTGCATGCGCAAATTCACCTGATAACTCTGAAACATGTGAACCAACTGCATGTATGCCAACTATTACATGATTGTCTGATCTTGCTGTTATTCTTACAAACCCACCATCCGAACCTGCATCCATTGTTAATGCACGACTACTAGCTGCGAATGGAAATTTGCCAATTACGGTATCAATTCCTTCTTCTTTAGCTTCATCTGGAGTTAAACCCACACCAACTATTTCCGGATCTGTAAAACAAACGGCTGCAATTGATACGGGATCAAAAGCTGTACGTTGTCCTGCAATTATCTCTGCTACTATTTCACCTTG
>JAPYSZ010000099.1 GCA_029941645.1 Candidatus Poseidoniia archaeon | reverse complement strand
GTCGTTTCACCAGGTTCTGATTTCCAAGTCCCTAGACCTACTACTGGAATCTTATAACCATCATTCATAGTCATGTACAACTGACTTACCATAAACCTCCAAAGAACTGGCTAAATTAATTATTTGTATATATCCACAAAATTATCATGCAGATGGCCATTAGAAGCAATCCACTCAAATGTATCTAAAGTATAAGGTTCACCCTTAAAATTTGTGATTTTTCCACCTGCTTCTTCTAGTATGGCTATCCCGCCAGCCATGTCCCACGATTTTGCTCCTGAAATAATATAGCCTTCCAATCTGCCTGCTGCAATATATGCCATAGTTAATGCAGCCATTCCCAATTTCCTTGCTGACTGAATCTCTTTTTCTAAGGCTATAAAATTACGGCCCATCTCCTGAAAATATTCATCATCCCGAATATAAGGAAGTCCTGAAGCTACAATAGCTTGCTTCATGTTCCTAGTATTTGAAACATGTAAACGCTTAGGTTCACTTTTATTGTACAAATCATTCAAAAAAGCCCCATTTCCTTTAGTTGCGTAAAATAATTCCTTACGTATTGGATCTGCAATAACTCCAACTAAAACTTCATCTCCTTTACACAAACCAATAGAAGGGCCAAATAGGGGAAATGAATGTGAAAAATTGATAGTGCCATCAAGTGGATCAACAATCCAAATTTTTTCACCTGGGAAATTAGTTCCTTCTTCGGCAATAATGCCATAATCTGGCGTTTCTTCCCTTAAAATTTTACTTATTGCTTCCTCACACTTGAAGTCAACTTCAGTTACAACATCAATGTCAGATTTGAAATCTAATTGTTTAAAATTACCATAACTTTCAGCTATTATTTCTGAGGCTCGGATAGCTGCTTTAATTGCTACTTGTAAATCATCTACTGGCAAAGAAAATCAACTACTCCTTCGAATAGCGGCCTCCCATGCCCAGGACCCTCTGGATTCATACCTGAAGATGTCCAATCTGTATGTTGCCAACCATGGAAAACACGTTCAGGATGAGGCATCATTCCCAATACATTACCTTTAGGATTAGTAATTCCAGCAATATCATGTGCGACACCATTTGGATTCCAAGGATAACCTGGGTTCAATTGCCCATCTTTATCACAATATCTAAACGCAATCTGATTATTTTTCTCCAATTCTTCAAATTGAGATTTATCCATCATCAATTTCCCTTCAGCATGGGCATTAGGAACTGACAACACTTGATTAGTATCATAATTTTTAGTGAAAAAACTCTGTGATTTGGACTCTACACGAAGATGAACATGTCTAGCCTCGAAACGATTCGAATCGTTTGTATGAAGAACTGCATTTGGAGCCACTGTAGTACCTGAATCTGTGCCAGGTAAAGCCCCCATTTCAACCAGTATCTGAAAACCATTACAAACACCTAATACAGGCCTGCCCTCATTTATATACTCGTCGACTTGAGATTTAAGTCCGGATTTAACACGCGATGCAAAGATAGCGCCAGCCCTAATATAGTCCCCAGAACTGAATCCACCTGGAAAATACAATGCATCATAATCCATCAAATTTCTGCAATTAGATTTCTCTACATCTCCAAGCAATTGCTTGAGATGTACCTTCTCAACATTGCATCCTAAAGAGGAAAAAGCTGCAGCTGATTCATCTTCACAATTAGTACCTTCAATTCGAATAACTCCTACACGAATTTCTGATGGATCTAGCATTACTTTTTGTCATAGGAAATGGGATTAAAACAATGACCTATGCTAAATCTGGAAAGAATATAGGAATTTCGCGTTCAGCGCTTTTTACACTATCTGAACCATGTATTACATTTTCATCAAGAATTAAACCAAAATCACCACGAATTGTACCTGGTGCAGCTTCGGCTGGATTAGTAGCACCAATCAATTTTCTAGCTATAGAAACTGCTGATGGACCAGACCAAACGGTAGTAACAACAGGTCCGGAGTGAATATAACTTATCAAACTTTGATAAAATGGTTTTCCATCATGTTCTTTGTACAATTCTCCGGATTGCTCTGAAGATACGTTGATGTGGCACATTGCCTCCATTTTAAGACCCGAATTTTCAAACCGAGAAACGATAGATCCGACTAAGCCTCTCCTTACGGCATCGGGCTTGAGCATCACATAAGTTCTTTCAGTACTCATTTATTTCTCTTAGAATGAGCTATATCAGTCCAGCGAGTACGGGCTGGTACACGATTTAAAAGAAAATTCTTTTTAGCTTTTGAACTGATAAAGTAAAGAACTTGACCTGTTTTTTTAACATACATCATACCAGTTCCTGGAGGGATTTGTTTTCCAGTGAATGAACATGTTTTGGTTTCTACCATCTTATCTCCTATCTAGTGCTTTAGCTTCTCTTGAAGAATCCATTAACAATAATTGATCACCAATAACTACAGGGCCTACCACATTTCTGCGTATAATACGGCCACGATCATTTCCATCCAAAACACGTACCTTTACAGAAGAGGCTTCACCTCTCATTCCCGTACGCCCGAGAACTTCAACAACTTGTGCTGGGATTCCGTCCATATTTATTTCTTAGCTAATTCAATAGCTTTGATGACTTCTTCCAAAGCGCCTTTTTTCTTACCAATTTCAGTGATAGCGATTGCTGCAGTTGTTACTTTCAAACCTGCTGCATTTCCAAGCTCATCTTTTGATGGTACGTAAGTGTAAGGAATTTGCTTTTCTTCACAAAGCATAGGAAGATGTGCAAGAATCTCTGGTGGTTCAACATCTAAAGCCATAATTACTAGCTTAGCTTGACTACGTTCAATCAATTTGGTTACTTCATTGGAACCTTTTCTTACTTTACCACCGTCACGTGCTGTTTCGGTCGCTAAGTATGCTTTTTCAGATAGCTCTTTGGGAGCTTCGTATGTTACGAATAACGGATTTGCCATTTTTTTACCTCTTTCAGACGAATGTCTTCATTAATCACGGGTTACCCACGTGGGTTCGCGTCTACGAAAGGGGGGCTATTTAAACATGCTCGAAATGCAC
>JAPYSZ010000098.1 GCA_029941645.1 Candidatus Poseidoniia archaeon | reverse complement strand
GTTTGGCAAGACCAAAAATTAGCCGTTAGATATGCAGCAATCGGAGGAGCTGCAACATTAATCATGATGATAATTGGCATGGAAAAATTATGACAAAAAAAGAATTACTTCTAAAAAAACCAGTTAGATCCACCGATGAAAACATACAATGGGAATATGAAAATGATATAGTTATTATAACCTATCCGAAGAACTTTGGAAAATTAGAAAAATGGTTACACGATCGAATAGGCGGTCCTGAAGAAGTTAGAAGGCCACTTGATAGATATACTTCCCATATTTGGAAACTATGTGATGGTGAAAATTCAATATTAGATATAATTGCTGAATTCGATAAGAAATTTGGAGAAGAAGTAACCCCTGCAATAGAGAGGGTCCAACTTTTTCTTGAAAAATTACTAGAACTTAGGCTCATTACTATAAAATAATTCAAACAATATTATTATATCCTATATCAGAAGGACCAATTACTGAATGAGTGAAGTGACGTTTGATTGGAAATCCGGAATTGAAGAGGCATGCCTGAAACTAAAAGGAAAAGAAAGAATTGGAATTCAAGTTCCTGAAGGATTAAAAACTAAATCTCATGAAATCGTAACTCTAGTAGCTAAATTGACAGAAGCTAAAGTTGTTCTGTGGGGAGAACCAACATACGGAGCTTGTGATTTGGCAGATCGGCCTTTAGAAGAAATAGGAGCCGATGCACTAATTCATATGGGGCATTTACCAATGCCTTACCATTCTGAATTTTATGCAATCCCTACTTTTTTTGTTCCTGTAAAACACACTGGAACACTTTCTCTTTCTAAAAAGGCAATTACTGAATTAAAAGAAATACTTCCTAATAAAATTGGAATTGTCACCACTGCCCAGCATTTACACATGATTGACCTCGCAGGCAATATTTTAGATAAAGAAGGATTTGATACGAGTGTAACAACTGGTGGTCCAAGATTGGCTGCTGCCGGACAACTATTAGGATGCAATTCATCGGCTGCTCGAAAATTAAATGTTGATGGTTATCTATACATTGGAACTGGATTATTTCACCCACTGACTGTTGCTCTCTCATCTGGTAAACCCGTTGCTTGTCTTGAACCCCATAATGGAGATATTACCGTGGCTGACCCGAGACCATTCTTGAAACAGCGTTATGCAGCAATGGCTATGGCTGAAAAAGCAAAACGATGGGCCATACTTTTTTCCAACCAGATTGGGCAAAAAAGAATAGACTTAGCTGATAAAATAGCTGACTTACTAAACGAGAACGGTAAAGAGACAATTATGATTGGAAGTATACATCAATCACATGAGCAGTTACTAGGATTAGGGATAGATGCAGCTGTTATTACTGCTTGTCCAAGATTAGCTATAGAGGATGGACCTACATGGCCTATGCCTCTTCTAACCGTTCCGGAGACACAGATTGTCATGGGTAAAAGAGAAGCTGAACCTTACCCATTTGATGAATTTGCTTGAAAGGGTAATCTATTAAACTTACCCGTTTTGAACTTCCCGTGGGTCCCGTAAAAATACAGAACGTAATTGTCGCATCCCATCTCGGCAAAGATGTTGAATTGATAAAGCTGGCAACTGAATTACCTAATGCTAGATACTCAAGTTCAGGCAATCCTTCAGTAATAATAGAAATGGATACTACGAGTGGTAAAAAAGCTGCAGGAGTTTTATTTGGAAATGGGAAAATTATAGTGACAGGTGTAAAATCATTAGAAAATGGAAAGGAGATTATATCTAATTTAAGAAATATTATCAAAGCTATAGACCCAAAAATAAAAATGAAGAGAGCAATAAAATTAGAAAACATGGTTGTTAGAAGCAACTTAGGAAAGACTCTCGACCTCCAGGCCCTAGCTCTTGCAATACCGGGATCTGAATATGATCCAATCCGTTTCAAAGGATTAGTTTTAAGAATGGATGAACCAAATGCTAGTTTTGTCATTTTTCAATCTGGAGTTTTAATAGTTACAGACATTATCAGTGAGGCTAAAGCAAAGAAAGCATTGAATGAATTAGAAAAATTCATGATTGAAAGTGGCATTGCCTCATAATGAAAAAGAACCGTCTTGAACGGCTATGTGAAGCTATCGAAACATCTGTTGAGAAATCATGTAAAGAACCGGTAACTGTTGCTTTTTCAGGAGGCATTGACTCTAGTTTAGTTGCATTTTTGGCCAACAAATTCACCGATGTAGAATTGATTGCAGTTGGAACGCCGAATTCTTATGATTTAGAAGCTGCAGTGTCTGCTGCCAAAATGATTGATATGAAACTAAGAACTATTATTATTGAACCAAGTGAAATGGTGTTGGAAGGTTTTAACATGCAAAAAGAATTGAAATTGAGTCCCATAGAAGTTGAATTTATGCTTCCATTCTGGATTGCTACTAAGAACTCTACAAACCCGATATTAATGTGTGGGCAAGGAGCTGATGAATTGTTTGGAGGTTATGCTCGTTTCAGAAAGACAAATGCTAAAAATAATCTTACTAAAGAAGTCAAAGATTTGATAAATCGGTTACCAGAGAGAGAGAAAAAAATAACCAATTTGTTCAATCGGAATTTGGCATGCCCTTACTTATCTAAAGATGTTATCAAATCAGCTGAAAAATTTACAATAAAAGAACGTATTGGCAAAGTTGGAAAAGTCCCACTTCGTGAGGCTGCATCTAAACTTAAATTACCTGAAGATATAGTAAATCGAAAGAAAAAAGCTGCACAATATGGTAGTGGGAGTCAAAAAGCCATAAAAGATATAATTAAACACAAAATTGAATTCGGAATCGAATTCGATAACAAAAAGATTGCAGAATCGATTGCTAAAGCAACGGAACCTGAGAATGCGGGATGGGTAGAAACGGTTGTTAAAGACAATGTGATTAAAGCTACAGTTAAAGCTGAGAATCTGGGAAGCCTAAGGGAAGCTGCAGAAGACTTTATGGCTTGTTTATCTGTAGCTGAAAAAGTTTCAAAACAAGAATAAACGAGTTGAATACAACCTAATATGGATTTCATCAAAAACTTTGCAAAACTA
>JAPYSZ010000097.1 GCA_029941645.1 Candidatus Poseidoniia archaeon | reverse complement strand
ACGCCTTCAATCTGGCCTTTCGACTCAGTATATCTGATGTAATAACTGAAAGACTCGGATCGGAATTGGGGATGGTTGTTTTGGATGAGGTACTCGGTTCTCAGGATTACCAGAGACAAACCAGCATTCTGCTGGGGCTTGAAAATCTAGCTAAGGATATCGGGCAAGTTATGATGGTAACTCATATAGAAGGAATCAAGGATCAATTACAACATGTTTGGTCTGTAAATTTAGACTTTGAAAAGGGAACCCAAGTCAAAATATTATAATTACGTAAATAAAAAGACCATGGTCTTTTTCCCGATGAAGAATCCTATAATTGATAAAATAATATATTATTAATAGGTATATTTATAAATGTCAGGACCTGACGTGCATTACGTAAAGGGTAATATGCCTGGTAAAAGAGATAGGTGCGCCAATTGTGGAAAGCCAATGCGCAGGCTGTATATGCAAAAAAACATAGCTACAGGGTCAAGGGGCATGGTAGCAACAGGATGGTTTTGCGAACATTGTAAATTCAGTGATATAATAAGCAATTTCAAGGAAAGTATAGAAGATATCTCATTGCATCCAAGCCTTACGTGTAAATGTGAAGCCTGTGGTGGCGTTCACAAAAAAAATTCTGATATTGTTGAAGATGAAAGTGTCTTTATGGATGACATTCTAAAAAAACTTTCTGGATTTGTAGACTCTACTTTTGTTCCTGAAAAACAGATTGAGGGGCTTATTATGATTAATAATACAGAAAACGCCTCAGAATATCTTGGTCTTGTAATGGGAGTATTCCTGTGTGGTTCGAATGAAGAAAATCAACAAATTGCAAAGAATGTTTTCAAAGCGAATGCTAATCATATTCAAAAAGAACTAATCGATTCAGTTTGGAAAAAAAGTTGGAAAAGAAAAGGCTGGGAACCATTACACAGTAGCAGATTTAAGAAGAAGATTGAGGACAGTTCAATAGATATAAATCAAATTCTTGGAATGGGCATTATTCTCAAACATAGAATCACAGAATCAACGTTCAAAACCATAGATCTTTTGGATACGCCTGAGATTTATATAAATGCGGCACTGAAATTTAATCCGCATCTAACAGAAGAATATGCAAAGAGAGCCATCAATGAAAAAGAAAAGAAAACTGCCCTAAAATACTTGGTAATGGCCATTAAAGGAGGAAAATATGATTTACTCAAAAATTATGCAGACCTAAAAGGTAAGGAAGCTACGGATTTTATATTGGAACAACTAAAGAATAAGTCAAAAAATTCCCATGATGAGCCATTCTATGAAGCACTGAGCAGAACCGGAGATCCAGAAGCTGCCTTACTGTTGGTAAAAAAATTCTGTGAAGTACAGAATTATAGCGACCGAAATTGTCTATTAAAAATTGGAAATGCGAACTCAGATGATCCACTAATAAAGGCACTAGCTACCCTACAAGACGCAAACTCATATTTTGATGTTACCGAAATGATTACCATACTGATTGCAGAGATGGATGATTACAAACCGATTGAATTCCTTCTACAGTATTATAAAGAACCTAAAGAAATGGCCAGCCTATTCAAGAAAGTTATAGAATCCTCTGGAGATTATGAAATAACTAAGAAATTTATTCTGGACGCTAAAGGAATAAACAGCAGATATTACAAAGAGTATCTACTGACAAAAGACCCTGACGGAGTGAGAAAATTCATATTCAATGATGATTCGGCTCTGAGACTTATGGGGCTCTCTATGGCTGAATCCTTGGATCTAGATATTGAATTGGAAGAATATATATTCGCTATGTCTTTTCTAGATAGTGAAGAAACTATAAGAGATAGGGCAAGTGAATTAATAAAAGAAAAGGGGCTCGAAAAACTCACAAATATATTCAATTCAAGTGGTGACTTATCATTCAACTTACCCTATGGAATTAAAGCTCTAGAGAAATTAATAGGTTTTGAGGATACTCGGTTCTTACCCATAATTCTAAACCATAGTAATCTAAATGATGTAGAAGAAAAGGTGATTGGATTACTCAAAAAACTAAATCCAAATAATAAACAAACTATTGAAATGTTATTTCAAATAGCTATAGAAAAAATCAGTGGAAATTCATATCGGAATGAGGCTCCAAAGAATATTATCAAGATAGCTCTAGATATTGACACTAAATTGTCATGTAGCATTATTAGCAATATGAAAATAGAACCGACTGTTTTTGAGAAAATAATGGGATTAATATTTCAAATGTCATTCAGACATAGTATAGAATTCACTAGGAAAGGTGCAACTAAATTAGTGAAAAATGTGGGAGTGTCAAAAATAAAAGAAATATTTGATGATGACAAAGCAACATTCAATTATTGGTGGGCATCCAAAAATTGGAATGGGAATACGCCATTCCCTGAATCAAGACAATTAGAAAATCTGAATAGACTGATTGATTATGATGATTCGCGTTTCATACCTCTAATTATGAAACATAGTCATGTGAATGGATTTAACGATTTAGAAAAACCATTCTTAGCATGCCTCAAAAGATTTAATCCTAACAAAAATGACCTTGTAGAAATGCTATTCAAAATAGCATTAGAAGATGCCCCTCAAGATAAGGCCAAAAATGCGGTCATGATAGCTTTGAATGTTGATAAACATAAATCATATGACAAGATAAGAAAAGAGATGAAAATTGTTACTGGGAAAGATAGGAGCGAAAGGAAACTGTCTGTTAATAGAAGATTAATGTTTATTACTATATTTAGAAATATGACAACGCCTGATGACATACCTTATCTTCGGGAATTGATGAAAAAAGACCGCAGCCCTAGAGTCAAAAAACAACTTGCTCAAATCATTATTGAGCACACCTAAATTTTTGAATTTTAGGAATCTAATTCTTCTAATATTTTCGAAGCTGCCTCTACATTTTCACGATGTTTATAGCCCCACTTTTTGGTAGATATTAGATTTTTCAGAGAGGAACGCACTGTAAGATGAGACACGCTCAAATCTCTTTTTCCAAGCATATCGAGAATTTTGAATCTAGCCTCATCAACTTCTTCTGTA
>JAPYSZ010000096.1 GCA_029941645.1 Candidatus Poseidoniia archaeon | reverse complement strand
CTAAAGTGTTACCAATCACAGGGAAAATGAATAACACAAAAAGGCCAACTAAAAATGTCCACGATAACAAATACATAAGATAAGAATGTGGAGCTAACTCTGGATCTTTAGCTGCAGCAAATGTGAGCAAATCTAACCAATTTATACCTAGTGGAATTTTCGAAGCCATAATGTCCTCATGATAAACTACTAATTATCTTTTGGGTTGCGCATTGATTCAACAAAACCCTTGTCTATCAATCCTCTTCCAACTAATGCCGTATAGTTAACTAATAATAAAACCAAAATTCCAGAAGCTATGACAATCAAATGCGATACAAAACCAACTGTTTTAATGTTACTTACAAAAAGAGTGCCATCAGACGCAAGAAAGAAACTACTTGCCCCATAAGCTGCTGTAAAAGAAATAGCATAGAAAATAACATTGTGACGATTCATAATGTTTCTTTTACTTTCTTTCTTATTCTTTCTTACCTCTGAACGCAACGCCTGGGCAGATAGTGAATAGATAACAAGCATAATTGTAACTATCATAAATACTAAATCAAAAACAAAACTTGGTTGATTTTCCATTGAATATAACATAACACCTAAATGATATGCAAGAAAACTCCAATACCCTACTGAAAAATATGCCGAAAACACTGAAATCATCGGATCTGACCAATTTCGAGAATACATTCTATGAAGAAGATAAAATAATACAACTCCAATTATTGACATCATAACAAACCATGTAACTTTGAAAGTGCTGCTAAATTCAATTCCTTGAGATTCCAATATTAAGAAAATGACAAAACCAATGACTGACCAACTGATTGGAGAAACAATATTAGCATACTTTCCAAACTCACTTTTATCCTTACTTTTTACTTTAATCATCTGACTAAGGGCTATTTCCTTAAATGGAACACGCATCCACCAAGCTTGCGCAAATTGCCATAAAACAAAAATCAAAACCAAAGCTAATGACAGGAAATCCCTCACCTGATTTGCATAATCTGTGAATTCAAATAAATACCAAATTATAGAAGATATTAAAAGAGAAAATCCTATTGGTAGTGATAAAATTTTTCTATAGGTCCCAACTGAGTAAGCTTTCAAAGAATCAAATCTCATTAAGAAAGCAGCCAATAGATAACCGAATGAAAAACCAAAACCAAGAATCAAAATCATATCTACCGAAAATTGGCTAGAACGACTACTAAAGACACCTAAAACAATTAAAAATATAGATAAAAAAAGCGCATGAGGTGCCGTTTTTCTAGAAAAAATTATTTTAAGAATATCCCGAGAAGTAATTTTTGGAGGTCCGATATTATCATTATCCTCTACTGTTGAAGAATCTAAATCTTCGGATTCTGATTTAGCCTCTGCTTTGTCTTCCATTCTTTTTATCCTTTCTCATACCTGATTGTTTATCTGGTAAATAAAAGCACGTTATTCTAGAAATTTCCAATGCGTGTGCCATCTTTACCGATTTTCCTCCAAACAAATGGATAGCTTTAATTTTTGCTAATTTTCCCTCAATGCGTATCCTCATTCCGAGTTGAAATTCTTCACCGGCCTCAAATTCTTGTTTAACTGAAATTGTTAATTCGCCATCATGTATTGCAAAACGAATTTTTGCATGGGTCGCTTTTTTAGCCCATACTATTGGATTATCTTGTGAATAGGCCTGTGAGGGGCGTTTATTACCAACCTCAAGACCTGTAATTAGAATCAAACCATCAGGATGTGGACGCGTTTCACCGACTGAAAGTAAAATACCTTTATCAACCTGCAACATATTTTTCTCAGTTTCACTGTCATCAGATATGCGCAGTCTTAATTGAACCGGAGGTTCTTCTTTAATATCAATAGGGCCCGTCAATTCGCATTCTAAGCATTTCACAACTCCTTGAAAACTAAAACCTCGTTTAGAAGATGTTCTGCTTTTCAAAACTTGGTGTGGACACTCCGCTTCACAAACACCACAAAATATCCAGAGTTCTTCCATCAGTGCTTGAAATGCCTCATACCTGTGAAAACCATAGCAATATTATGCTCATTTGCAGCATCAATAACTTCTTGATCTCTAACGGAACCCCCTGGTTGAACAACTGCAGTAATTCCCTCTTTAGCCGCTTCATCAATTCCATCTCTAAATGGAAAAAAAGCATCTGAGGCCATCACACTATCCTTGGGATTTGGGATTGATTTGAAAGTTGCAATTTTAACAGAATCTATTCTTGACATTTGACCAGCACCAATTCCAATAGTCCTTTTTTGTTTCGCAAAAACAATTGCATTACTCTTAACATGTTTGACTATTTTCCAACCAAATTGGAGACCTGCTATTTCTTCGCCTGTAGGTTTACGTTTAGTTACTACTTCACAATTTAAAATATCAATCATTGCCTCGTCTGTTTCCTGAAGAAGCCAGCCTTTGTCCAATGAACGTAGGGTTGGGTTGCGTTCATAATCTTCTAGACTGCCAGTCTCAAGTACCCTTAGATTTTTTTTTTCGGACAAAACTTCTAGAGCTCCTTGAGTGAATGAAGGGGCAATAACTCCTTCCTTGAAAGAAGAGATTATTTTTTCTGCCAATTTGCGGCTTACTTCCTGATTAAAAGAGATTATTCCTCCGAATGAACTTTGAGGATCTGTATTGATTGCTAACTCATATGCTCGTTCTAAATTTTCTGCACTAGCTGCGCCACAAGGATTAGTGTGTTTTACGACAATGGCCGTTGGTTCACTAAACTCAGTAACAATTGACAATGCTGCATCAAAATCGAGAAGATTGTTGTAACTAAGTTGCTTACCTTGCAACTGTGCTGCACTCGAAATAGACGGCCCAAATGACAAATTATCGGAATAGAAAATGGCAGCCTGATGTGGATTTTCTCCATATCTTAAAGGTGGACTGCCAATACCTGAAATGTGTAAAGATGTTGGCAAGCCTTCCTCTCCAAATCTAGAACTTAGTTCTTTTTGAATTGTGGTATCGTATTCAGCCGTGTGCCTGAATGCCTTCAAAGCCAAATCCTGTCTTTGTAATAAAGTTAGTCCACCGGCTTTAATTT
>JAPYSZ010000095.1 GCA_029941645.1 Candidatus Poseidoniia archaeon | reverse complement strand
AATATTTTTGTGGCATTCTTCAATGATGAATCAACTTCAGCAGACAAATATGTTCTTGAAACGGCATTTGCAATCCCTCCTGAACTAGAAATTGAAGAATTGGGAGATACCATTGGAGGAATAATAGATATACATGGAACTGCAGTTAGTGAAAAATCGAATATAGAAAATGTTTATGCCCGTTGGGATCAAGGGGATTGGAATAATGCAGATTTGAACCCATTCAATGGAGAATTCACTTTTCAAGTTAATACATTAGATATCACCAATGGAGAACATGAATTGTCAATTAAGGTTGTTGATAGAGGTGCTAGTATAATTGAAATATTCAGCTTAAATGTATTGAATGATGAGAACCCACCAACATTAGAGATTATATCTCCAGAAAGCGGTGAGACGATTGAAGGATTTACGGTTCTCGAAGTGGAAGCTGTGGACGACAATCAACTTTCTGATGTAGAATTCCGAATAAACCAAGGCGATTGGAGAAAAATGTATTATAATGATGGAGATTCCTATATTGTTAGTTGGAATACCCAAGAAGCAAATGTAGGGAATGGTGATCATCAAATATCTTTTAGAGCTATTGATATGAGTTCTAATGAAATCGTGAATTCTGTAGATATAAATGTCTTAAATGAAGAAGATATTACTTACCCTTACCTAAGTATTATTAGTCCCAAAGAAGAATTTTATAATAATCGAATTAACATAGAAGTTAAATCGTCAGATCCCGAAGGTATTGCGGAAGTTCAGTACAATATAGATAATGGTTCTTGGAAAGATTTATCTTCTGAAGGTTCGGACATGTATACTGGTTCTTGGACTCCAACATGGGATGGTTGGCATTGGTTGACTATTAAAACTGAAGATACCCAAGGTTATGAAACCGAAGATGGCATCAAATTTGAAACAGATAGTACACCTCCTTCATTAATGCTCAATTCATTCAGCAATGATATTTCAGCTGTTGCTGAATTTGATTTAGTGATTTATGATTATAGCAGTCTCTTGTCTTTAAAGTACAGGATTAATAGTGGTATTTGGACAGAACTTGATAGGGATGAAGAGAATGTCCAATTTACTTGGGATTCGACTAAATATGATGATGGAGAATGCCTTATGGAGATTGAATGCACAGATAATTGGGGTGGAGTAAGTACCTTATACCGTAACTTAGATGTTAAAAATCAAGGTTTGATTTATTCAATACCGCCATCAGATATAGAGACTGAAGAAGTAACGAAAATAACTTCTATAGTAGATTATGAGAATCCCAAATCAGTTTATATGATTCTCGCAAAAATTGAGGTTGATGTGCTTGCTGAAGGTCAAAAAATACCTATGAATAAGGAAGGTAACTACTATGTTGGTGAAATATACTTTGAGAATCCTGGATTATATGTTTACAGTATAGAAGTAGACACAGGCCATGGCAAACTATCCTCATATGAACAAAATATAGTAGTATCAGCTAAGCAATCGATTACTAAAGAAAATAACGATGGAAATATGTTACTAAGTCCTAATATATTACCTGCAATATTAATGGTGATTTTTGTTGCCCTGAGACGGAAAGATTAATTATTCAAAAGAATTTTAGAAAGCGATAATGCCAAATCTGTAGGAAGAAAACCAGCTCCTATTTCGTCATGGCATTTTTCACCAGCCTTCCCTAAACTATATGCCGCTAAACGAGCAGATTCAAAGGATGTGAGGCCCTTAGCCATAAATGCACCACAAACGCCTGCCAAAACGTCACCAGAACCTCCTACGGCCATTCTAGGATGGCCAGTCATATTCTTCTTGAAAAAGTGACCATCTGTAATTAAATCAATTTCACCTTTGAATAATAAAGTTAAATTATTCATTTTGGCAAATAATTTAAGATCATTACGCTGTGCTTGAACGCCCAACCTCACCAATTCTCCTTTATGTGGTGTAAGAATTATATTTTTGTCATGGAAATCATGAATAGAAATAGCATCAGCATCAATTACCAAATTATCGCATTTTTCTATGATTAATTGTACAGCTTCTAGAGAAGCTTCATCTTTTCCCATACCTGGGCCAATTACAATACTGTCAAATTCATCTTCAAAAAGTGAATCTATATTTTCTGTTGATATAGTATCGCCAAACAATTTGTGAACAATCAATTCAGGGGCAAATGTAGATACTTGTTCATATGAAGATTCAGGAACAAATACATGTACTAAATCAACGCCAGATCTATAGGCACCTAAAGCAGATAATGCTGGAGCTCCAGAATATTGCCCACCTCCAATTACTGCAACCTTACCATTTTGACCCTTATGCTTGTTTCTCTCAAATTCAGGAAACAATAGTAGTTCCCCTGGACCTGTTAATTCATCTATATCTTTTGGAAATCCTATATCTTTAACTAATATTTCCCCACTGTTTTTTTTATTCATCCCCATTTTCTCATCATGAAAGGTAAGGGTGTGATTAGGAATTACGGAAATATCTGTTCTAAATCCCGAAGGAATATCTATCGACAATATGTTTTCAAATTTATTAATTTGTTGTATGTATTTATCATAAGGTGAGCGTGGAACTCCTCGTATTCCAGATCCTAGAAGGCAATCAATAACTAATCCTGTACTAGAAACATAATCATTTAGATTAGATATATTAACTGTATCATTTCCAAATTGTTCAAAGGCTTTTCGCGCAATATCTGTTTTAGGTGGAGCCGCAGGTAGGACAATGACTTCAAAACCTTCTTCACATAGGATTTTTGCTGCTACATAACCATCCCCTCCATTATTTCCTGAACCGCAAATAAATACAATTCTTTCCGATTTGGAATAGTTGTTTCGAATATAATCTGCAATAATTTTTCCTGCATTAGTCATTAATTCAAATAAATTTAGACCATAAAAAACTGCATTGGAATCTAATATCTGAAATTCTATTAACTTTCTCATATAAGGGTTAACTGGTATATGAATAATATAAAGAAGGCAAATAATATTGAACCATTAAAGCGTGTCAGTGGGATTCTTATAAAACCAAATGCCGCAATCGTAAGTAATATGAGAAGGGGTAACGTTGTTT
>JAPYSZ010000094.1 GCA_029941645.1 Candidatus Poseidoniia archaeon | reverse complement strand
ATTTTTGGGAAAGGGGAAGTTAAAGATAGCAAACCTAAAGGAGACAACTATAGATTAGAAATAGAATTTGAAGACGGTAGTGTGAGAAAGCTACTGTCGACCTTTGTTGATATATTTGATGAAGCTGTTGTAACTGAAACTGTAACTGTTGAAGCTACCGAAGAAGTGACTGAAGCTGTAGTTGTAGAAGCTGAAACTACAGAACCTATTGAAGCTGAACCTGTGATGGCTGAGGCTGCTGCTCTTGACACTGATGTTGTTTATCGTAGACCTAAGAAAAAAGAGAAGGAAGCAATACTTGATTTGTCAAAGCCTGAAGTTCAAGATGCTGAAATGATCGATGACGATGACTAATGAATTTAAAATCTGAAAGACTTGAATTCCGTTTATTTATAAAAACTGACGAAAAAGAATTAATAAAACTACTCAATGATGAATCCGTAACTAAATGGATTCAACTTCCATTCCCATATACTAAAAAACATGCTGATTGGTGGATTGATATTGGATCTAAAGAAAAATATCATTTTGCTATAGATGCTATTGATACAAACAAACTTGTAGGTAGTTTGAAAATAACTCCTGATGGAGAAATCGGATGTTGGATTGGAAAACAATATTGGAATCAAGGCTTTGCCACTGAATCAATAGAAAGAATAAAGCAATTTGGATTTGAAGAATTAAAATTAGAAAAGATATGGGCTGCAACACACAAAGATAATAAACCTGTTTTTAGATTAATAGAAAAGATTGGTTTTTCTCGAGTAAATGACAGACCATACTACGTTGAAGGTATTGGAGATACCAAGGTAAGACCTCATTTCGAATTAGCCAAATAGGTCTTAAATCAACCCCTCCGGTGAAATATTTGTGGCCCTGTGGGGTAGTTTGGAATCCTTGTTGCTTTGGGAGCCATAGACCCCGGTTCAAATCCGGGCGGGGCCACCACCATAAATCGAAATTAGTATGCCGATTTTGTTGTTGTTATTATTACTGAGGCTATTTTGTAAGGATCTGCATTTGAAGCTGGACGCCTGTCTTCAAGTCTACCCTTCCAACCCTCTTTTACAGTTCCAATAGGTATTCTTATCGAAGCTCCACGATCGGAAACACCATAGGAGAATTCATTAATTGACTGAGTTTCATGAGCTCCAGTTAACCTTTGATCATTATCTGCACCATAAACTGAAATATGTTTTTCTATATTTTTACCGAACGACTCGCAAACCTTCTGAAATATCTTTTCATCACCACAAGTTCGTAATATGGTGTCCGAAAAATTTGCATGCATTCCCGAGCCATTCCAATCTCCCTTAATTGGCTTAGGATGATACTCAATATAATATCCATACTCTTCAGTTAATCTATCCAAAAGGTATCTAGCAATCCACATCTCATCACCTGCTTTTTTAGCCCCTTTAGAAAATAATTGGAATTCCCATTGACCACAAGCTACTTCCTGGTTTATACCCTCAAAATTTATTCCCGCTTCTAAACACTGATCTGCATGTTCTTCAACAATATGTCTACCATGTGTATTTTTTCCACCGACTGAACAATAATACAACCCCTGAGGGCCCGGATATCCACCAAGCGGGAAACCTAAAGGTAATTGCGTATCAACATCCATAATGAAGTATTCTTGTTCAAAACCAAACCAAAAATCGTTATCATCATCATCAATTGTTGCTCTGCCATTAGACTCATGTGGTGTTGAATCTGGATTCAAAACTTCATTCATTACTAAATAACCATTTTCCCTCATTGGATCTGGATAAATTGCAACTGGTTTCAATAGACAATCCGACGAATTACCTTCAGCCTGTCTTGTTGAACTACCATCAAAACACCAAATAGGACAATCTTCTAATTTACCACTAAAATCTTCTACAACTTTAGTTTTACTCCTCATATTCTGAGTTGGGATATAGCCATCTAACCAAATGTATTCAAGTTTTGCTTTACTCATAATTACCACTAAAACATTATTTGAAACATAGTATATAAGAAAAACGCAAGTATTGACACTATCAGTCACTAATTATATAATAAATACGACTCTACCTATTAATTTATATATAGGCTGAACAAACGTTCATTTAATGGACCTTAAACCTAAAGATATTGAACTTTTGCGTTGCTTAAACCAAAATGGAAAAGCTTCACAGAGAGAGCTTGCAACTTCCACAGGCACCGCACTAGGCACTGTAAACAGCCACATCAAGAGTCTTGAAAAAGAAAAAATAATAAGAGGATATTATCCTGAACTCAATCCCGAAAAAGTTGGATTTAATTTGACAGCCATAATCAATCTTAGAATTAGCAAAGGAAAGATAATGGATTTACAAGATTCTATAGCTAAACATCCACAAGTTTTTGGAGTTTATGACATGACTGGAGAGTGGGACTCTTTAATTTTAGCTAGATTTAAGAATAGACAAGAAATGGATTTCTTCATAAAAACTACATTATCTCAAAAACATATAGAACGGAGTAATACCTCATTAGTACTAAATACAGTTAAAGAAGAACCACGAGTAATTTTGTAAAAATATTATATTATAGTTCATAATTAACTAATTTGATGAGGTGGCCGACTTTACTTTTTATTTTTATTTTTACCACCTTGATTATAGCCATGAACGGGGAATCTGCGGAGCCTGAACAAGTGCATCTTGCGACAACGGGAATCCCTGAAGAAATGGTAGTTCAATGGGGTACTGAAGAAGACACCACAGTCTCCTGTCCATCGGGCAATACTGTAGAATATGGAATTGATAATGACAATCTAAATCTATCTGAAAATGGAAATAATGATATGTATCTATGGACTACATGCACACACACTACCTTGTTATCAAATTTAAACCCAAATACAACTTATTATTATCGCGTGGGTGGAGATGGAGAATGGAGTAATGTTTATTCATTCAAAACATTAGAAGAGAATCCTGATAAAATCATAATAGGGGCTATTGCTGATCATGGAACATCAAGTAATGCTCAAGAAACAACTAGCAACATGGAGGGTGAAAATCTTAATCTGGTTATACATCCCGGAGATATCTCTTATGCGAATGGTGCCGGTTCAGGAAATAGTATAGGTGACCAAAGTGTTTGGGACGAATATCAAAATCAAATCGAAAGTTTAAC
>JAPYSZ010000093.1 GCA_029941645.1 Candidatus Poseidoniia archaeon | reverse complement strand
CGTGGAACTAAGCGACTTCGGTTTCTGAAGACGGCCCTCAACATAATAAAGACCTCTATTCTACCCCAATATAGGAGAAAATATGTCATTTGAAGTACCAGATTTACCTTACGACTACAGCGCACTTGAACCATACATAGATGAAGAAACTATGCGTATACATCATGATAAACATCATGCAGCATACGTTAACATGTTGAATGGAGCTGTAGAAGCTGCAAAAGGATTAAAAGGAAAATCAGTTGAAGAATTAATCTCAGACTTAGATTCCGTACCTGAAGCTCAAAGAGGAGCCGTTAGAAATCATGGTGGTGGACACTACAATCATTCAATGTTTTGGGAAATAATGGGACCTGTAAATGGTGAAATGAGCCCTGACCTAAATGCTGCACTTCTTGAGGCATTTGGATCATTAGATGAATTCAAAGCTGAATTCCACAAAGCAGGAATGACACGATTTGGTTCTGGCTGGGCATGGATATGTTCAAAGAAAGGAAAATTGGCTATATGCTCTACAGCTAATCAAGATAATCCATTAATGGGTAGCAAATATGGTGGATGCGATGGTAGAATCCCTCTCCTAGGTTGCGATGTTTGGGAGCACGCTTATTATCTAAATTATCAAAATCTAAGAGGTGATTATCTCACTGCATTCTTCAATGTAGTTAATTGGGCTGAAGTTTCAAAACGTTACTCAGAAACGCTCTGATTACCTAATTCAGCTACAAGATTTCCAAACAATAGTAAACCTCCACCCAGTACAAGCCAGAAAGTAAATTCAGCCATATCTAAAGAAATGGCTAAAAAAGTTGCCCAAACAGGTTCAAGACCATAAAGTATAGCGGCTCTAACTGGATCCATATACTTTTGGTACAGATTAACTAATGTCAGCGCTCCGAAAGTGCCAAAAATAGAAGACAATAGCAAAGGATACAAAAACTGAGTATCGGACAATAAACCTACCATATCAACCTTGCCTACATCTAAAAACAAGAATAAGTCAAATAACAAAATACATAAAATAGTAGATAGGGTTATAGAAGTAAATGCAAGACCTATAGGAGATACACGCTTTGTAGAGATGTCTGTAAAAATTATGTGGCCTGCAATCATAAGTGCGCATAATATGGTCAACCATTCTGAGATATCATAATGCAATTGTGGTGGACCTTGAATAAAACCTGCTCCAAAAGTAGCTAATGCAACTCCTAAAATTAAACTTCTATTCTGTAATTTTCCCGCATACCAGGCCAAAATCAATGCTGTAAAGAGAACATACAAACTTGTCAAGAAAGCGGAAACTGCAGGAGATATACCCGCTAAACCAATCATCTGAAAGACGAAACCTCCTAACATAAACATAGAAAGAATAAATCCATCACTCCATACTTGATATCCCTGTATCTCTTTCTTTAGAGATGGGACAAAAATAAAGAATAAAAATATAGCAAAACCAAATCTCAATGATACAAAAAGTGTAGATACAATATTAATTTGGTTACCAGAAGAATATAATTCAGCTGTATCTAGTGCTTGTTTAAGCCAGATAAATGTCCAACCCCATACAATTGTGACTACAAAAAGAGCGAATGTAGCCTTCTGTTTCACACTACGCCTTGATCCATCATAGCGTTTGCAACTTTCAAGAATCCTGCTATGTTAGCACCCATTACCAAATTACCTTCATCACCATATTCAGCTGCAGCATCTGAACATTGCTTGTGAATACCAGTCATAATGTGGTCTAATTTAGCATCTACTTGTTCTCTAGTCCATTCATCAAAAGCGGCATTCTGTGACATCTCAAGAGCTGAAACTGCAACTCCACCAGCATTAGCTGCTTTAGCTGGACCAAACAATATACCCGATTTACTTAATATCTCATAAGCAGCAGGAGAAGTAGGCATGTTAGCCCCTTCAGATATTGCCAAACACTTATTTTTAACTAAATTTTTAGCGCCTTTTTCTTCAATTTCATTCTGTGTAGCACAAGGAAGGGCAATATCACAATTCTCACCCCATGGCCTCTTTCCTTCATGATATTTAGCACCTGTAAACTTAGAAGCATACTCCTTGATACGACCCCTTCGGTTATTTTTCAAATCCATAATCCAAGCTAACTTTTCTTCATCAATACCATCCTTATCAAAAATATATCCATTCGAATCAGACATTGTAATTACTTTTCCACTATAACTTATTACTTTTTGAGCACAGTATTGAGCTACGTTACCACTACCTGAAATAGCACATAACTTACCTTCAATTTGTTCACCTTTAGATGCGAGCATCTCCCTTAGGAAGTAAACTTGGCCATAACCTGTTGCCTCGGGACGTATCAAAGAACCACCCCAACCATGACCCTTTCCTGTCAAAACACCTTCCCATTTTCTTGTTAATCTCTTGTATTGACCGAAAAGGTATCCAATTTCTCTACCGCCTACACCTATATCTCCAGCAGGAACATCAATATTTGCACCAATATGCCGGAATAATTCAGTCATAAATGATTGACAGAAGCGCATGACTTCCATATCAGATCTACCTTTAGGACTGAAATCACTTCCTCCTTTACCTCCGCCTATTGGTCTTGTTGTTAGAGCATTCTTTAGAATTTGTTCAAAACCCAAAAATTTAATGATACCTAGATTTACACTAGGATGAAAACGTAATCCACCTTTGTATGGTCCAATAGCACTATTGAATTCCACGCGCATTCCCCTGTTAACTTGAACTTGTCCTTCATCGTCAACCCAAGGTACTCGGAAAGTGATAATCCGCTCAGGTTCTGTCAATCTTTCGAGAATACGTGCATCTCTATATTCTGGGTGGGACTCAAAAACAGGTTCGAGAGTTTCCAATACTTCCCAAACCGCTTGGTGGAACTCAGGTTGATCGGGATCCCTACGCTTGACCATGTCAAAAGCTTCTTTGACGTAGCTCATCTGGGGTTCGATAGAAATGAGTCTATAAAGATATCCTATCTAATGCGCCAATGAACCCATAGGGTCCCAAGGTGGAAGCGCTATTGGTTCCCTATTATACATATCAATAATTTTCTTAGTAAGATGTTTCTTGTGAATTACAACTTCATACATAAATTGATCAAACCAGGGATCGGTCATAATATCAAAACCTTTCTCTCCATGATCTGCACCCCAACTATTCTCA
>JAPYSZ010000092.1 GCA_029941645.1 Candidatus Poseidoniia archaeon | reverse complement strand
AAAAGAGGCATAATTGATAACGTAAGTATCATGAATCCTACAAAGTCTGTGAAAGCGGACATCGCCACATTATTACCTGTTTCATCTAAACTTTCAGCCATCCATTCTTCTTTTGTTCCATCTGGATTATCGAATCGAGCTTCACGCACTCTCTGAACCATATGAATTGCATAATCTACTCCTAATCCTATAGCTAAACTTGATATTTGGACTGTAACCAGATTAATCGATGTACCAGTTAGAACCATACCTCCTCTAAGCCAAAGTGTTATTGCAACTACGGGTAAAATTGTTATCAAGCTCAGTCTCAAATCTCGAAGTACGAATAATACAATTAGGAAAGCTAAGACAATTGCAATACCTAAACTTTGTTGAAAACTATCTGTTATTTCCAAAACATATACATATCGTTCATAACTCAAACCTGCAACTTGAACCGAAACACCTTCTATTGAATTGAGATCTGTACTGGCAGCATCCAAATCCTTTTTCTGTTCCCTCATTTGTCCATACATGTCATCTGGTCTCAAAACTAAGAACCAAGAACGGACCATAGTCATTTTTCCATCTTCAAGGAAATAAATTCCTCTAGCTTCAGATGGCGAAACATGGTATGTTCCATCTAAATTAACCGTTCCATCTCTATAAACATCTTCTAAAACTTTGTAAATTTCTTCACTAGATGTAGGAAATCCTGTTAAAGGATTTACGGTTGTAGGAACAAAACCGGTGTAATTTTCTGTACTAGTTGCTAAAATCACTTGTGTTCTAAGAATGTATGGTAAACTTCCTAACCATCGTGCACTTACGTTAGCTTCAGCAATAGTGTTTTCCATATTGCTAATTTCAACTATTGTTTCGTATGTAGCAAGATTGTCCCCTTCAATAACATAATATCCAGGTTCACCTTGTTCTGTGAAAGTTGATTGACCGATAATTACCGTTTGAATAAATCTAGAATCATTGTCTGCATACTCAGTTACATCAAAAGTAGATTCTGGATTACCAAGAACTATTGGGGAAAGTATGATTGTAATGAATAAGAAGACAATTAATATTGAAAGCGATCTTTTTTCCATCAAAGAAGACAGTTTCTTTATACTGAAATATGACCCTATTTGTGAGATTAATCCTTTTTCATTTGTGTCTTTAGAAACTGGTACTGGTGGAAAATAACTCCTAAGAATCGGTGCAAATATTCCCATTATTAAATATGCTTGAATGATTCCAATAGGCCCGAGAATACCCCACTCAAATAAGTCAGGAATATTGCTCAGAGTAGCGGTTCCAAAAGCTACAACGGTTGTTAGAGTAGCCACTCCTAATGCTGGAAATAAGCTATGGATTGCTTGCCAAGCACCCTCAAAACTAGCTGTTTGAGGATCTGTAGAGTAATTTGGATTCTCAAATGTTAGTCTACGCCATCGAGTCAAACTATGAATAACAAAATCAACACCTAATGCTAACATCAAAATCGGTAACATTGCTGCAAGTTGAGTTTGTGGAAATCCTAACCAAAAAGAATTAGCAATCATACAAACCATTAACAAAGTTAAACCTAATCCACTGACGATAACATCACCAATATTACGGAAATAAAACGATAATAACAAAACCATCAAAATGAAAGAAATTCCTATCAAAGGTGCTGTAGAATTTACTTGATCATCAAGTTCAAGGCCAAAAGCAAGGTAAGAATAAAAATCGACATCCTCATCAGACTCTAAAGGATCAAGATAGTAAGAATCGACCTTCTGTTCCCAATATTCAAAATGTTCATAATCACCTCTCTGACGCGGATAATCTTCATAGAGACGAGTTGTATTGGCCTCACCCACTAAAGTTAGACCTTTCGCTTTCCAATGAGTTCCCGGTGTAGCATAATATTCAATAGGATAATTATCCTTGTCACGAGGTTCTGTACATTCATTTTCAGAAACCACACACAAATCTGGAGAAACGATATTCCTATACGGAAATAAACCATCATCAGTACGGAAATTAAACAATGCATTCAAAATGTATGTTAATTCCTCTGGGCTAGCATTTCCATAATTTGAACCTGAATATCCTACCGAATATGTGACTGGTGTGTTATTGTTCATAACCTCACGAACGGTATCTGGTAAACCCCACAAAGTAGAAACTTCAGCTTTTTGAATTTGCCAATTAAATTTTACATCAAAATACTGACTTGTTTCTGTATCTGCTCTTAAATTGTCATTTCGGTCAGTTGCCTCTCTGAAAACTTGAAGATCCAAAACATTGTGTTCTGTTGAATCAACAGAATTTCCCATTACAATTTGGAAAATTAACCAGTACTCTTCAGGCATCTTCTCTTCAGCTCGAGCAGAAGCCTGCCAAACATCACTATCAGGATAAGAAAATTCTTCCCTCTTACTCATCTCCCGGCCAATATCTGGAGAGAAACCTGCTAAAATTATCATGAACAAAACAAAAAAAGCTAACATTGTTACTTGCCAGCGTCTTTTGGGTTCCATATCATCAAACATAATCAGGCCTTGAATAGTAGTTTATTAAATTAGAGTTAACTTTTTGGAACAAGTTGTGAAACGAAGTGGTCATATTCCTCTCCCAAGTGAATATAGCACCTAATCCAAGGATAAAAATTGCCATCACTGGACTCCACGAATTTCCATACGTGACCAGCACCTTCCAAATCTTCTGCTAACAAAATGTCTCCTCGGCGTATTGTTACCTTATGTTCTGCATCTTCTTCAGATACATCACAGCTTTTGAACTCTAAACATCCGCTTAAAGTCAGTACAAGTTGCCTTCTTGGAGCTGTATGTGCTAGTTTAGGTCCTTCACCTTCCAGGTTCTCTGGGACTGGTGTAAGCGCAAACTGTGTCTTTAGATCTCCAGTATTGTCATAGATATTCTTATTCACAAACAATGAAGAAAACATTCCCACTGAACCAAGTCCTGTTTTACTTTCCACAGGAATTTGCATCTTAGCAAATCTAGTGTGACCACTTTCGTCAGTGTACATTCTGACTACTGGTATCCCTTCTGTCATAACAGAAGGGTATTACCCAGATATTTATTGCTTAGTGTATTCTACGACGTAGACCAGCTGCACCAACTAAAGCAAGTGCGCCAACTACAAAACCAATACTTGGTAAGCCTGATTCGTCAACAATTGCTTGAATTGGATCCTCGGTAGTTCCATTTCCAACTGTTACTGTGCCTGTCATAGCCATAGTTGCATGAGGTTCACAGACATAGTAATGTGTCTTATCATTCTCCTCAAAAGTGTGTCTGAAATCAACACTGTTTGCTGCTTCTCCACTATAAAATCCAATCTTAG
>JAPYSZ010000091.1 GCA_029941645.1 Candidatus Poseidoniia archaeon | reverse complement strand
ATCGCACCTCCTCGACATAGTGTGACATGCTATGCCGTCCCGAACCGTGAGTACCGGTGGAGATTGCCCCCGCAATTGTCTGTTCTGTAATCAGACCAAGCGAATGCAGAGTAGCACCGTCGCGAGCGAGTTCTTTGAGGAGACGCTTGATCTGGCATCCACCCCCAACCGTGGCAACAAACTGGTCGCCATCAGGCTGTAGTTGGACATCATTAAACCGTCGCAGATTCAGCAGCACGTCATCACCAAGAATCGCATCGCTCCAACTATGCAAACTACCGACTGCGCGGATGCGCTGGCCTCGGTGCTTGTCGAGAATCTGCAGAACTTCCTGCTCGTCGGCTGGGGTGTAGGCCGATGACGGCTTAAGCACCTGATTGCGGCCGAAATTCTTTGTAATACTAGACACTTATCCTCAACTTATGTAATTTTTCATATAAAGAATAACACTCCAGATAAAGTTCTTCATATCTCTCTGGAACATCCTCTGTTTTAGGTTTGTAATCATTAAAACCTGTTGAATTCATCACATTCTTGTACCAATATTTCCCCCAATTCCCATCGGTATCTCTCGCACCTTTAGGCCAACTAACCATTTCCTCAGAAAATGGGGCACCTATTCTCTCACACAATTTACTAAGAACGCCTCTAGGATTCATTAGTACATCCTTGGAATCAATTATTGGTGGAACCTCTCCAGTCATATTCTTTACATATTCGAATATTTCTTTTTGTTCTTTAAGCCCCAAAAGATGCATATTTAGATTAGAATGAACTTTACTGTATGATATTATCATATCTTTTGGATCTCTTATCAAAAAACAATTAGTAACCGATTTCATCCATTTCCTATCTATTGAATTCAATAGATGATGTGTGATATGCTTCTGATAATAAATAGAACATTTACCATTAATATCATTAATCAAACTATGTGAAATTTTTTCGGAATCCAATTCTCCCTCTCTAATTACATCTTCCCTTCCTGGATGTTCCAAGTCTGTTTGACTCAGATAATATGCATAATAAGGTTCATCAATAACAAATGTATCTGACCTGCTCCCCCATGAGCGCATCATAGCTGTAGATATATTACGAGGGCCAGACCACATGGCTATACGAATCAAATTGAATTCTCCATCTCAACTAAATCATTGTAATTAGCTTGTAATACTTTCACTATTGAATCACTAGGGAATAATTCTAATTCATGGTCGTCAATCTCATAAACTGGTACTACGCCACCAAAAGTTCCAGTAACAAAAGCTTCATCAGATTCATAAACATCTGATAAAGTAAAATTTCTTTCATGCAAGGGTATAGAATTAGATTTACAAATATCAATTATATTTTGTCTAGTAACTCCATGTAAACAATATTCTCCAGTTGAAGTCCAAACAGTTCTATCTTTAACAATGAAAAAATGTGTAGAATTACACGTTGATACATAACCATGAGGATCTAACATCAAACCTTCATCTCCTCCTTTTCTTTGCGCTGCAATACAAGCTTGAATACAATTAAATTTACTCAAACTATTAATCCGATGATCCTGAATATTTGACGAACCTCGAATAATATCAACCGAAACCAATTTGATGCCCTTCAATTGTGTCTCAGGGGAAGGTTGCTTGTACTCAGGAATAACCACTATAGTTGGATCCGAAACTGTGAAACTAGGTGCTTGATATGGAGTTGATTTAACACCTCTTGAAACTATAAGACGAACATGAACGCCACTCTCCATCTCATTGAATTTGGTGGTTTCATACAGTATTGAAGTAATCTCATCGATGGTTTTACCAATATTCATATCTATCTGTGAAGCTCCCCAAAAAAGCCTCTCCAAGTGTTTCTCTAAAAAAAGAAATTTGCCATTGTCGAATCTTATTCCCTCCCAAACTCCATCACCTAAAAGAAAACCACTATCGAAAACGGATATCGAAGCATCTTGTCTAGGGTAAAATTTTCCATTTATGTATATCAATATCTCGGAATTCCGAATATCTTCAACATAATCATGAGTTCCTCTCTTATCTGCCATTAGCTAACTCCACCACCTCATCGGCACAACCCCAAGAAAGAGTTACTCCCGAACCACCATGCCCATAATTATGGATTAAGTCCACACCACCTCTCTCTTCTTTTTCTAAACGAACCTCTGTTCTACCTGGGCGAAGACCAACCAAATCTTCTATAATCTCAGCATCTTTTAATTCAGGAATAATCGAAGCGCATTTATTCAATATAAAATCATGGTCTTCAGTATTCTGCTCAAGACTCCAACTACCTTGTTGAGCAACACCTCCCAATACCACATCCTTACTTCTTGGTACGATATAAGCTAAATTTTCTATTTGCTGATCAAGATACATTTCTGTAAGAGGGGCCTTGACGCGGATTATCTGGCCTCTAACGGGATATACTTCTTCGTCCTCTAACAATTCACCTGAATTCAAACCCGTGCAATTAATAATAATTTCAAAAGAAGGCCTGATGGCATCAAAAGAAGATATTGTTTTTTTCTTCGATTTACCCCCTAATGACTCATATCTTTTCATTAACCATTCTAAGTAAATTGGCATTTCAATAATAGGTGTTACAAAAGAAAAAGATTCGATATATCCACTAGGTAAATTCTCACTTGTTCTCTTAAAATCATCAACAAAATCTTTCCATGGTGGATTTGAGGGGGATGAACGGAAATATTCATACGTCTGGGTCATTGACACTCCTGTATCCTTCTGTCGTGCCAATTCTTTGAAAATATTATAAGTATTGGATCCCCAAGCACCAGTCCTTTCTACTGGAGCAGAAAGAAAAGGGTACCAAAGTGCTGCTGCAATGTCTGAAGTTGTATTAGGTGAGAAATCGGATGACCAAATAGTAACATCCCAACCATCTTCCAGGAGTCTGATACCAGAAGATAAACCACTAACTCCAGCTCCTACAACCAGACAATGTCCTTTGGCCATTAATCCTCACTAGGCTCTTGTATATTATGAATATGTCTATGCAATATTTACGGATGTTTTGTGTCCCACCTTTTTGTATTTTTTACCTATAGTAGAACATTTGATAATATATCCTCTATAAAGTAAAAATATAATATAATTTTTTTACCGTTAACTTTATATATAATATTTTATAGTTTGTACTATGATAGGATACCTAAAGTTTGCGGTTGTCTTCCTTCCTTGGGAAATTGTTGTACTACCGATTTTGGCGTATCTCTTCTAACAAAAAAGGAAAAAACAATGATCGTCTACACAATACTTCGAAGTGCTGTAACTGTCGGAGAAAAAATAATTAAGGGCCTTCTTTTCTAAATAACGTGTTCGCTGAAGAATACTGGAAACTCGTTTTTGGCACCACCCTAGGAGTTTGCCTGCTAATCTTTGGA
>JAPYSZ010000090.1 GCA_029941645.1 Candidatus Poseidoniia archaeon | reverse complement strand
CAATGAGACTAGGAGCTCACGTAAGTGTTGCAGGGGGACTTCAGAACGCAATCCCTTGGGCTTTGGAAATAGAAGCAGACACATTTCAAATGTTTAGTAAAAGCCCTCAACAATGGATAGCAAAACCACTAACTGAAGAACAAATAGAAGGATTCAAAAAACCATTATCTGAAACCGATCTTGGCCCCCTTATGATACATGATTCATATTTGATAAACATGGGAAGTCCAGATGAAACTAAAGGCAAAAGAGCTCAAGTTGCATTCCTAGAAGAATACCACCGCTGTGAAGCACTTGGTGTCGCCTATCTTAATTTCCACCCAGGATCACATACCCATCCCAAAAAGGATATGAGAGACGATAAACAGACAAGATATGAGGCATTAGAAAGAATTGCTAATCATATGAACAAAACATTAGATGAAACAAAAGGGTATGAATCGAAACTAGTAATTGAAAATGCGGCTGGACAAGGAACTAATGTTGGAATAAAATTCGAAGAAATAAGACATATTATAGACTATATAGATGATAAAAAGAGAGTTGGTGTTTGTATTGATACACAACATGCATGGGCTTCTGGTTATGATTGGAGAAATAAATTTAGCCAAGCATGGGACGATTTTGAAGATATAGTAGGTATGAAATATTTGGTTGCACTGCATCTTAATGATTCCAAAAGTGAATTAGGATCAAGAGTGGATAGGCATGATAATATTGGAATGGGAAAATTAGGTAAAGATACTTTCAAGAGCTTTATGCAGGAAAAAAGATTAGAACATTTAGCAGGATATCTTGAAACTCCAGGTGGCCCTGAAATGTGGAAACCGGAAATAGCTGTACTAAGAAAATTGGCTGAAGAATGAATCCTCTTGAGAATATCAAAGTAAAGGTAAATATAGATTTACACGATAAATTGCCAAAGAAATGGAAAAAAATAGGCGATATAATAACTATTGATTTTAAAGACATTGATAAAGATAAGAAAAAAGAAATAGCCAAGATTTATGCAGAAGAATTAAGGGTAAAAACCGTAATCCAAAAAAGTAGTGTGAGTGGTGAATTAAGAAAACCAAACAATATTAATTTGCTGTATGGAAATGAAACTATTACTGAAATATCTGAGTATGGAGTAAAATACAAATTGGATCTTGCAGAAATAATGTGGTCACCTGGAAATATAGGTTGGAGATCAGCACTATCAGGACCTGAAAAAGTTAGTGCTTTTTATTCCTTTAATGAACCTAAGGTTATTATCGACTATTTTGCAGGAATTGGATACTTTGCTATACAAATGGCAAAAGGATATCCTAAATCAAAAGTAATAGCAGTAGATAAAAATCCGAAATCAATAGAATTTCTTACCACAAATGTCAAAGAGAATAATATTGAAAACGTAGAGATCATAAATGATGATTGCAGAAATGTGAAATTGAAAGCTGATGTTATTCACTTAGGATATATCCGGAATACTATTGATTTTCTAGAGCACACACACAGTTATCTGAATGAAAATGGAATAGCCGTATTCCATGAAGCATACCGAAATAATTGGCTGGGATTCAAAAGTAGGAGCGATTGGGGAAGTATTCCAACCAAATTTTCAGATTTGATGGGAACAAAGGGTTTTGTTGTAGAAAAATTTGAAAGAGTAAAATTTTATGGTCCCAGTACAAGCCACATCATTGCTACATTGAGAAAAAATTAACTTTTATCCTTGTCAATCGCTGCAAATAGACTCTCTAAATGTTTAGCTGAAGTGTCTAATTTAGCCATGTCACCATCCCAATTCTCCAAGATTTTCATATTCTCTAATTCAAAAGCTATTAGTGTGTCAGTTATCGAATCCTCTGCTTCTTGATCTAAAATTCCCGTGTATACTACTGCCAGTTCAGAAAAGGCACCTGATGCAAATTTAACATGGAAATTACCGAACTGTATATCATTCAATGAAGACGTAGTGCTGGCACTAACTGCGTCTTCCATAAAATCCTTTACAGCAGTAAACATACCACCCATAATATCCACATCTGTCTGTTCAACGTTCTTTGCAGATAGATTGGAGATTACTATCCCAGATTTTGATAATAAAAAAAGATTATGAATTCGACCAATCTTACCAGGATGTATTAATTTTTCTTGTAACATGGTAACCAATTTTGTAAATTCAGTGCTCTTAGAACCTGATTTTGTAAGTCCCATTTCTTCTGGTGAAAAATTCTCAACCATATCCTTGAAATCATCCATATTTATGGAACCTTTGCTGTTCTGCTCCTCTATGTACTCGACAGCCTTGTCAATAGCTCCTCGAACAGTCGCTATTGTTGGAGGTTTCAGAAGATAATCCATAGCACCATAACGGAATGCTGTAATTGAGTTCTGAATGTCGGTTTCAGATGTGAGCATAACAACAGGTAAATCTGGTTTTTTCTCTTTAACTATTTTAAGAAGATCCAAACCAGACATAACTGGCATATTAATATCACTAAACATCATCATATACTCACGTTCATCTAATTTAGTCAATGCATCATTTGGATCTTCGGCTAAAATAAGATTATATTCTGGCCATTTCTTAAACATGAAGTCCAATGCCATACGCACTGCAAAGTCATCATCTACAGCAATTATATTCCGTAATTCTTCATCAGACATAAATAGTCTATAAAGCAGTCATATTAGAAATTGATTCTAATTTTAATTTTTTGTTTTGAGAAAAGTCGAAAGTTCCTCTAAAAGTATCTTTATTTTACCCCTATCATTTGCCTTGGCTGACGCTTCAATCTCAGTCCCAAGGCTAGTGACTTCTTCAAAACCATACATACCTCCACTTCCTTTTATATTATGTCCAAATGTTCTCAAGGAATCAATTATAATATTATCTATATCTTCTTGAATTTTAGCTAATTCTTTGGTTGTATGGTTGATGTACATCTCTTGCATCTCCGCCCACTCCTCAGCATCAAAGCCATCCATAGCTTACAGTTAGATGGAGTATTTTAGGTTATATTTTTAAATAGAATAATTAGTAATGTGAAATTATGGCTTATTTTAGCACATCATTCAAAAGATTAATGATTTTTTCTTTGGGACTTCTAACATTGCTAAATATGCTACATACAGTCAAGGCTTCAGATATTACAGCGGAAAGAAATGCTGCAAATATTGATCTACTATGGATGCTTATTTGTGCAATATTAGTTTTTATGATGCAAGCTGGATTCATGTGCCTAGAATCAGGTATAATCAGAAACAAAAACAACATAAATGTTGCATTAAAAAATGTATCGGATTTTGGTATTTCAATAGTCTGTTATTGGATGGTCGGTTATGGATTTATGTTTGGCGTCAGTAAATCAGGATTCATCGGTTTTAATGATTTCTTCTTTGACCCAACTGGAACAATTACTTCAGGACCTGCGATGACATT
>JAPYSZ010000089.1 GCA_029941645.1 Candidatus Poseidoniia archaeon | reverse complement strand
CTCCCGCAAAGAAAACAACAACTAAGAAAAAATAGTTTTATTCTTCAGTATACCAGATAGGCGGTGTGAACAAATCTTCGGGACTTCTTTCAATAATTGGAAGTGTTAAAATACTATTTTGATTTGTTCCGATTGTTACATATCCGCTGCTTACAGGTGAAGGCACATAATCATCATTGGTTTGACTAACTACAAGCTCTAGTGTACTTCCAGCAGGTACAACCACGTCCATCGCAAACATCTGCATTTTTGCATTCACAGTTCCAGTAACTGTGCACGGCTGTCCACATTCTCTACCGCCTTCGTGATATCTAAGATCCATAACTCCATGTCCAAGGTGTATCCCTCCAGAAATAGACAATTCGATGAATAGATGTCCTGAAGTTTGTGTAGGGGGAATAGTGACGTCTACATGGAAAGTAGGCATTCCAGAGATACGAGTTTCATTTTCAAAAATACCAGTTTCTAAAGTCAATGTACTTGTTGGGCCAACTAATCCACTACCCGAAACAACATTCAAGCCTTCTCCAATTGGTAATTGTAGATATTTTCTATCATCTACTGGCCAAGTCTCTTCGACTCTCCACCCACCCATATTGTCTTGCATTTCAACATGTAATGCAGGTTTCATATTTCCTTCATGTAAATAGTAATTGAACCATTCTAGCAAATCTTGTGCCCAATCGTATCTTACAGAATAAGGATATGCTTCAGCTCCTCTTCCAGATGACATTCCATTTTGGTCTCCTGGCCTATCTGGATAGTGATGTCCCCATTGGCCAAATAATCCTTTAATTTCGAACCCATTTTGTTGTAATTGCTTGTAAGCAGGGAAAGCCATGTGCGGATCTACATTCCAGTCTTGCATTCCGTGAATAAAATAGATTGAACCATTGTAATTTTCCATTGTCCTTTCTAGGAAATGTCTATCAGTCCAGTAAGTATTTCCAGCATAATTGACTTCATCTCCTGCTAAGTAAGCTGCAGGTCCGTTTGCATATCCTTCAGCATATCCTCTGCACATAGTTTGCCAATCTTCACTATCTCCATCCCATCCGAATGAGCCGTAGACACCATTGTGCATGGCTATTCCTCTAGCTTCCATTGATCCATTTCGCCACATGAGATCATGAACTCCAATCAATCCTGAAATAGGAACGATAGTTTTCAAGTGAGGATTACCAAACATCGCGGCTTGCCAAGGAGTGGTTCCGTCGTATGATTTCCCAACAATTCCCACATTTCCATTACTCCATTCTTGAGTTCCTAACCAAGTTACAGCTGCATCAATTCCCATTTGTTCACTAAGTCCCATAAAATCCATACAATGATTAGACATCCCAGTTCCAAATACAGAAACTTGTGCAACTGCATAACCATAGGGGACCATATTTTCAATCAAAAATTTACCTAGACGATTTGCAGGAGTCAATGCATCCACATCTCCATCATCATAGTAAGGCCCAACATCTGCGATAACAGGTATTTTAGTTCCATTTGGAACGTTTGGTAACCATAATCCAAGATGTACTTTGCAATCATCAGTAATAGTACATCCTAATTCGCTTGAAGGTAAATCAACATCAACAAAGACACTTTCTGGACCAATTATCCCGTATTGTCCTTTTACTAAAGTGTAGCTATATGATCCGGTTGTATTGAATGGTTGATTGACTCTTTCCCATACAGGAACAAGTCCATTGTCACCCATGAAATAATCATTATCTTGTTCATCATCTTCACTGAAGTACAATAAAACGGATGACAAAAGCAGGATTGCTACAGTAATTCCTGCAAAGATACGCTGTTCCATACCTGATTATTTACAAGCTTGTTATAGCGTTTAGCTAAAGTTCTATCTATTACAACACCCTTTCAAATATAAAATGTCCAGAGGGTCAAGACATTAATCGTTTTTCGCTATTCTTGGTAATCTCAAGTAACCTTGATGAAACAGAGCTCCAGAGACAAGTATAAGACCAACAAGTCCCGCAATTACTAACATAAAATCATGTACACCATAATGTACATGTTCTAGTCCACTCGCATTCAAATAAATCAAGAAGAGATAGACAAATGCAAGTCTAGCTGCAGTACGAATTCCATTATCATTTCTTATACCATAAGAAATCCACATGCCTGTACCTCCAAGGAACAAAACAGTACCCAAACCAAAAAGAGCTATAAGCAAAACATCACCACTGCTCATCTCAGGATACATATCCTCTGTCATCAATAACTTCCAAAATTCAGTAGCGCCTCCAAAAAATAACCCATATCCTGCAGAATAGTAAGGAGCAGTAGGTTCATCTCTGAATGTTTTTAGATTGATTCCTGCAAACATAAACATCATTATAATGAATGGAGTTACTAAAATCATAGGAGCATAGGCAGTCTCAGCATCATACACATGAGTACCACTTACAAAAATTACAGCTTCCGCAATAGTACCCAACACGACTCCAATTCCACATGCTAAGTACAATTTCCGTTCAACAAGTCTCTCTTCTAATCCCTTTATTATCCAGAAAAATAAAAGCATTGCAGGTATGATGTACATCAACATACCGATTACATTTGCCTGAAATATGATTGAATCCATATTTAATTTCTGCGTAATATCGATACTAAAACCATCGACAGAATGGCAAGATTGAGATTAAAACTAGGTAATCCCTCCTCTTCCTTTTCTACAACTGGAATTGTTACATATTCTCTTAAAGTTATAGAATTGATATGAACTTCGTAAAGAGGTCTATCAGGACCTCCAGGCGCCCTTGGTGTAGAACCATCACCATCAACATCATTGGTCGTTGGAACTCCAGCAGCTAATTGTACCAAATCTAATCCTTCTCTGACAACTCCAAAGACAGCATAACCAGGATCGTCTTCTTGAGTCCGATTGCCATTGTCTAAACCATGCTGAGGCGTATCACAAATATAGAATTGACTGGTCGCTGAATCGGGATCGAGTCCTCTTGCCATTCCAATTGCACCATTAATATGTGTTAAATTCTCATTAGATTCAAAAGGTATATTGTCATCAGATCCATTATCTCCACAAGTTGGATCAGTTACAGGATAAGCTACTACTTCCTTACATGTGGGATCCCCACTTTGTATAACAAAATCATCTATAATTCTGTGGAAAAAGATTCCATCATAGAATCCCTGTTCGACAAGGCTAACAAAATTCTCGACAGTTATGGGGGCCCAATTTAGAAATAATTCTAGTACAATCTCACCGTCAAAATCACTTCCTCCGCCAGTACCTGCTTCATAAGTAAGATTGATCACAATAATTGGATTTCCTTCGAAAGACTCCACCATAGGACTCGATTCAGCCTTACTTACTGGCGTGAAAAGCATCAATGCTACCAGAATAATTAGTATTCTCACAGCGAGCCTATTTTTGGCTTCTTTATACGATTATAGTATA
>JAPYSZ010000088.1 GCA_029941645.1 Candidatus Poseidoniia archaeon | reverse complement strand
GCCTCACATCAGGACTATCCCACCAATAACTGGAATCGTAAAAAGAAGAATGATCTACCTCGTTATAGATTGAGAGATCCTCTCCAGGTTTCGCATTTATGAGTATCAATTTTGACAAGTATTCATAACCACTTGAATAATACCATCGACCATCAATCTCTTTTACATCTGAATAGTATCTATTAGTTGACATTGGGATTGCAAGGAGACCGTCTGCTTCCCAATATTGGAAGGCCTTGTGTTCGTAGGTTGCCTCACTATAAGAATATGACCAGTCATACTCATCTTCAGATGCGGGTGTCAATCTAAGTGAACTTTCCAATACTGGATTCGAAAAATCACTAACATCAAATAGTGAAATCTGAGTAACGCCCCATTCTAGACCATCTTCGTCACCTGCAATACCTATTGTAAGAAGATGATTGTCGCCTACGGGGTGAATATATGTAGATACACCTGGAACTTCAAGTTCGCCAATAACTCTTGGATTAGTAGAGTCACTAAGGTCTATAGTCCATAAAGGATCTATATTCCTAAAAGTTACAAGATAAGCTTTGTCACCGACAAAACGAGCAGACCATATCTGTTCATCTTCAGCAATTCCACCTACGTGACCTACAACTTCATATTCTGTTTCTTCAGCATTCAATCCTAAAACAAATACATGGCTAACCATAGGTTCAGGATCATCCATCCACCATCTGCCCCACTGTCCAGTGGTAGAACAAACCCGAATATTACCATTATATTCTGATAAAGAAAATTGATCTTGTATTGTTCCATTTACTCTTCCACTAGCAATATAATCAGTCTGACCAGGACTAGAAATATCAAATACATGAAGGTTTGTCATTTCAGTATCTTCACTCTCTTCATCGCCCCAGAACCACCATGAATTCCAAGCAGATTCAGCCATTACCATCACATCTCCAGATGCATAAACTGTGGCCCAATTGCTCAAGATATGGTCTGCATTGAAACTAAAATTATCCTCTAATAAATCAAGTGTCATAATTGAGGTAACGCCCTGTCCAGCCCCGTCTGATGCTGCAGCAAAATTCTGACAATTACCCTCTCCTGATTCTGAATATTTGTGAACTATAATTTCGGTTCCCGATTTTTCGTAAATGCGAGGAATTAAATTATCTAAAGGAATACTGTCAATTATTTTATCATTATACTCTATTGTCTTATTCATTTTCTCCATCCATATTTGCTCTCTTTTGGGACTATCCCAATCAAGCTCCCAATAAGTTTTGTAATCAGAAAAATCTAACCAAGTTCTTAGACCATATATTTCCATCCAACCATAAGAGACCATACGGACTGTACCATCTGATTCCCTAGCCGTTTGATAATCTCCCTCTATGTAAAGTTCTCTAGAAACTTGAGGTGAACTTCTATTGGTTAAATCTAATACTGTGATTTTAGTGAATGATGTTGTTCGATAATAATATTCATAATAATAATCATCATCTTCCCAATTTTCTTTGCGCTCTTCATCGGGTTCTTTTTCATCGGATTCCACATCATCATTCTCTGCACGAGAACCAGATTTACCGTTACTAGATGTTGTACTCTCCTCAACAGCTGGTTCAGGTATACCTTCAGATACGCCAGTAACAGCATCTACTCTTTCTCTCTTAAATTCTGTTCGCAGATTATCAGCTAGTGGGTGCTCTTCTTCATAATAACTGTAGACATAAACATTGGAGTAAACTACTGCCTTGTCTCCTACAAGTAACATCTCATTAGGATAGCCTTCAATTGATATGTTTGATAAATATGAAATATTTCCGACCTCAGGAATTTCTAGAATATGTACTTTGCCGGATGGATAGTTGCCATACTCGCTATATCCGCTATTTACAATATATATGTAGGATCCATCTGTCTTGACAAAGTCGGCCTCCTCTACACCCTGTTCTTGATTATTAGTTCCGGAGTAATCAACTCCTTGTTCAGGTCCAGAAGAACTTTTGTCTGAGGATCCTGTAGATGGAGCTGAATTGTCCATGCCTCCATCTTCATCCATGGCCATCTCTGGCTCTCCAACCATAACCATGTCATCTACCATTCCCCAACCACCATAGTAGTACGAACCAGTTCCTAAGTTTACGCGCATTTCCTCCTTCAAATGTTCTTTCAAATCCATTTCAAGGAAACCACAGGTATCATATGTCGACAACGTTGGTGAACTACGTGACCTATCTGAAAGAATACTTCCCAAATAAGTAGATTGAGCTTCAGTAAAATCTCCACCCTGAGAATTGTCATCACTAGGAAAGTAAGAAACTACAGAAACTGCAAGAATAATAACTGCAAATACTGCAAAAACTCCGGAAGGGATCCCACCAAAAGGTTCGGGTTGCGGATCTGAAAAACTGGCTATGGAAATCGGTGTGTTTAGCGATTTACCGAATATATCGATTTTTTTAGACATGAGGTATTCCTCTTTTATTTTTATTAATCTCTAAAGACGGTATAGAAAGGGCTGCATCCAATTTTTCCAAACAACGCTTACAATTGACGTACTTGTTATCCATTTTTTTAAGTTGGGATAGTTCACCAGTAGTAACGGACCAACCACAAAGTGTTTTGTCGTGCGTTCCTAACATATGCCTTCGTCTCATGAATTGAAAAAATCTAATTTGTATATAAAGGAATGCCAAACAAATTTGGAGGAATTTTATTCTTTCAGCTCTATTGTGAAGAGTTTAAGTAAAGTCAGGATAGCTTCTTCAATCACCTTACTTTCTTGTACTTCTGCTTGCGAAAAATCTATCCCGTCTCCTATCCTATCTACAAAACTCTGAGTAATTACACTATCTTTCAAAAATTTGTATATTCTTTTGTCTGTAAATGCAACTTGAGCCACATATTGTGAGTTAACAACTAACATCTGTCCATTTGCTACCAATTTATCAATATGATAATCAACTATTTGTGATGAAAGGTCTGCAACATCTGCGATTTTTCTTTTAGATGCAGGAGCTCCAATTTTAATTGAGGCAAAAAGAATCCTGAATAATTTGTCTGCATCGTCTAAATTGTGCTTTAATTTTACATTGATATCAGACATAATGAGTTAATGCTTCCCCCGTTTTAAAGAGATGCCAAAAAAATTTGGAGCTAATCAAAGTCCAATAATACTTTGCCTATATTTTGTCTGTCCTGAATATAATGATGGGAATCTGAAACTTGATCGAAAGGAAATACCTTATCAACGTATGGATTTATTTTACCTTCATCAATCCATCTCATAAGATTCTGTCTTGCTTTGTCTAACCGATCCCAATTTTTCCAACGTCCCAAATGTATTCCAAAAACACCTCTATTACTTGTCATCATTTTTAATGGATCAAATTTAGGAAATGTCATCCATGACTTAAACCGTTTCCATTGACTTTTACTCTTTCCGGGTGCCATGTCAGATATTCCAAAAGAACACACTCTTCCTCCTGAACCCAAACAACGGTATGATTGCATCAAATGTTCTCCACCAA
>JAPYSZ010000087.1:2492-3567 GCA_029941645.1 Candidatus Poseidoniia archaeon | reverse complement strand
GAAGCCGAACCTGTTGTAGCTGAAGTGGTAGTCGAGGCTGAAGAAGAAAAGAAGAAAAAAGACGATTAATCAATATTTATTAACAGTCCTCTTAGTCTATTTTTATGAGAAGATTTGCAGTATTAGCTTTAGTTTTGATGCTGTCATCATCCGGATGTCTAGGATTTGGCGATGGAGCCGATAAAAATGAGGGAAATATTGAAGATATTATTGATGAAATAGATAATAAGATAGACCAAGAAAAAAATAACACAGAAGCGTCATTTTCTGAACCAGTGCTGGTCCAAGTTCCTTATGAAGAAGGTTGTGATAATATTAATCCATTGCATTGTATGTTACCTTTCCCATCTACTGCTTTTCTGCGTGAAGATTCGAATAGTTTAACTGGTTATAGGGTCAATTACACTAAAACAACAATTCCTGGTTCAGGGACGTTTAAACAAGTTGAGATTCCCGGACTTAATAGATTGGATGGGATGAGCCCTTCAACACAGATTTTAACAGCTTTTGATGATGATCCTGTCCTTGCAGGAGTTGCAAATCAGTCTACTATTGGAGAATCTTTGATGTCAAACCATCCAACTGTTTTATTAAACCTTGAAACGGGAGAAAAACTTCCACATTGGGTTGAACTTGATGCAAGAACAGATAATAAAGGACCAACAATTCTTTACATCAGGACATTGAGGGGTTTAGAGCATAATACCGCTTATGGAGTAGGTATTGCTGGTTTAACTAATGAGAGTGGTACCATTCTTTCACCATCTTTTGCTTTTCAAGCTTTGATTGATGGCAATTACACAGATGCCCTCGATGTTGAGCTTAGGTCAGAGGAATTTGGAAAACTTTTTGATAGCCTAGAACAAATTGGTTATGAGAGGCAAAATCTTCAAGCTGCTTGGAAATTTCATACAGCATCTACAGAGTCCATAATAGGTGGAATGTTACATATGAGAGAAGATGCATTGATTCGTCTTGGTGATGAAGGGATTGGTTGTAACGTCACATCTTCCGAAGATAATTTTGGAGACGATAATATGACATTTAGAAGAGTTAGAGGGACTATTACTACACC
>JAPYSZ010000087.1:0-2392 GCA_029941645.1 Candidatus Poseidoniia archaeon | reverse complement strand
ATAGATATGCTTGTAGATCCTGCGTATTTCGAGTATCAGGCAGATAGGTTACAACAAGCTATGATAAACAAAATAACTATGATAAGAACAATCAAAGGTGTTTGTTCTGATATTCCAGAATTATATTCTGGAGAGATTAAATTAGTTGATACCGATGAAGTTTATTTCATGGGTTATTCTCTAGGTGGAATTTATGGGCCTACACTAATTGCTCTTTCTCCAGATATAGACAGGGGCGTTCTTTGGGTTGGAGGTTCTGGTTTTTCTTCGATGGTTGAAAGATCTACGAATTATAACCAGTTTGAATTAATATTCAATTCAGTTCTGGGATATCCGGAAAGGAATAATCGAGCTGTTCTAATTTCAGTGGCTCAACAACTTTGGGATTCTACAGATTCAGAAATTTATTTGCCATTTATTGTGGATGGTTACAAGGATATACTTGAGCCAAATAATATTTTGACAATTCATTCTGTAAATGATGCACAGGTTCCCATGCTTAGCTCAGATAGGGCGACTAGAACTGCTGGAATTCCGGTTCTCAGTAGTTCTACAAGGCAACCCTACGGGGTGGATGTTGTTGATGGCCCAATAAATGGATCAGCACTAGTTTATTTTGACGGTAATTTTCCTGCAGTTCCTGAAGCAAATATGGCACCACCACAAAGTTCTCATTCATTAGCACACAATTTGATTGCTGGAGTTTCTGAAGTCAATGAGATGGTGTTTAGATTTTTGTTTACAGGAATTGTAGAGAATACGTGTGGTGAGATTTGTACCTTCGAAGCTGATTGGTAAGTATATTCGTTTATATTCTATAATTAATGCAAATAGATAATATTGTGGTTTATTCTTTAATACAATTATTAAAAGAACTCTTTTATTGCATTTACATGCAGAATCTTAGTATGACATCAAAGGTCATTGCTTTTTTGATGATTTTTCCAGCCATTTCAGGGTGTGTCGAAGATTCTGTAGAAAACAAACTTGAGTTAGACTTTTCAGTTGATTTTCTAGTTGGTGGCGAACTCCAAACTTTAAGGCTTGTAAGTTCGGATCGTATGAGTGTGTTAGTTCCTTATTTGATGTTTAATTCAGAGACAGGATATGTTCAGAATGGGACAATTTTGGATTTTAGTAGTGCATATTCTTCACATACAATCCAAATTCTTGTACCTCCAAGTAGTGAAGAATGTATATTTTTGATGGCAGAATATGGTCGTGAAGAGTGGCCCATTCGAAAAACCAATGAAAGTTGGAGGGAATGGGTTGAAAGAGGTGGAAATTTGTTTGGTTTGGAAAATAGTATTGGAGCTAAAATAAAATCTACAAATTCGACATTCCCTTCTGTACAACGCTCGAATATTACGACAGGTTCTGTGGAATATACTTTCTTGGACGTTTTAAGGCCAATTAGAGAAGGTTCATCTATAGAAGAAGGGGCAATACATGGTACTGGCCTAGTAGATGGTTTAACTGTATTTGAAATGATGGAGATAATAGCAGACCCGGACGGTGATTTCAATGATTTGTGGGGACCTTTTACGGAACCTCCTTTACCAGCGTATACTAATGCTCTGAATTATTTGGGAAGCCAAATGACATCATATGGTTATGATTCTCAGATACATAACTATCGGACTTCTAGTAGTCCTAGAGCTGAAAATGTTTGTGGGTACAAGACAGGAACTTTGTATCCAGATGAATGGCTAGTTTTAGGTGCTCACTTAGATGTGGCCGAACCAGGTAGTGGTCCTGGCGGTGGTACTAGTGTTGGAGCTCATGATAACAAAGCAGGTGTTGCACTTGTTTTGGAGGCAGCTCGCGGTCTTGCCCAGTTTGATCATCGACGTACTATTGCGGTTTGCTTTTGGAGCAATGAAGAGAATGGATATGATGGCAGTGATAGTTGGATTGAAAATATCCCTGCAGGAGTAACAATAACAAATTATCTTAATGCAGATGCAGTTGGTACAAATTGGCCCGGTTATTACACTCTTGTCGTAGATTGTATACCTAATTACGATGATGATAAATTGGGAGATCAATGGGAAATGATTGGTCTTTTGGAATGGATAGGTACAGATAATCACAATGCTTCTGAAGCTTTAAGATTAGGTAGAGAAATTTTTGATACAGAAGGTTATGCTTCTATGAAAGATGTAGATTCTTCAGATCAGAAAAGACAATCAATATCGGTGCATGATAGTAATAGAGGCCGTTCAGATTATGAACGATTTGCAGATCAATTAGGTGTTGTAAGTGTCGATTGGGGGAGTTTAACAGGCGGTTCTGATTGTTATCATGCAGAGTGTGATACTTTGGAAACTATGATTGATATGATGGTAATTGATAATGCTACAGGTAGACAAAGTTTAGTTCAATCTTTTGA
>JAPYSZ010000086.1 GCA_029941645.1 Candidatus Poseidoniia archaeon | reverse complement strand
CCCCATTCTCTTGAGGTAAATCTTGGTGGCAAGGTAATCTCAGCGTTTTGATAATATTCCTGAAATTTATCTTTGAGGTAATCTTTTGTTTTAATAGGTTCAATATCTTTCAACAAGCTCATTCTATTACCTTATACCAAGATTTCTTAGCCCCTAATATTCCTTGACTAAACCATCCATTTCTTATTTTTTGCCCTATTGTATATTCCCATGGCTTTCTAGGGAGCTTTTCCGAAAACAATTTCAATATTTTTTTATAATCCTTTTCATTTTTTCCTTTGATTTCTATGTATGTTATATTGCCTGAGTTTGGTCTTTCACTCCATATATCAACGATAGCAGAAAGTTCATTAACTTCATACCTGTAAACCATTGCTGTTCTTTCAAGAGCTATTACAATAGCAACACTACTGTATGTTCGGTTAACATTCGTTCTCTTATATTGGTATCCTAGTTCATCCAATAAGCTTCTGAAAACCGTAGCTGTAGATTTAGGTTCAAAGCAAACAGGCAACTTCACCAAATTATTTCTCCGCCAATTGCCGGATAACTAAGTTCATATTTTTCCAGCGTTTGTGGATGAATTTCTCCATATTTCAGGGTAGCATTTTCGGTTTTAATTTGAACACATCTTCCGGGAATAAACAGTGGGTCATCATCTTCAGTAGGAGTCCCATTTAATTCAAGTCTTTTCGATATAATTTCAGCAGTTGATCTTGCACTGGAAAAAGTAGATTTGCTTGTTAGTTCAATCCACGCTAGTGATGTACGATTACTATGTTCTATTACCACTTGTCCAACTTCAAATATTCGTTGAGGTAACTCTCTATGTCTATTATTTTTCAGTAATTCTATTAGATTTGGCAGGATACTTGATCTCAGCATATGGTAGTCTTCGGTAACTGGGTTTGAGACTTCAGCTTCATAGTTGCTTTCCCTTCCTGTGTTTTCGTGTAGCATTTTAGTGGATGTAAGTGTAAGTGTTACCACTTCTTGAAATCCGATGCCAAGCATTGTTTCTCTACAATTTTTCTCTAGTTTTCGTGATTTTAATGCGTCACCAAATCGTGTTTCTTTTGGGAGGTGTTCAGGTAAATTATCATACCCTAAACCTATTGCTACTTCTTCGAGTAAATCTATTGGATGAAGTATGTCAGCTCGATATGCTGGTGTCTTCACATGCCAAGTCCCATCTTTCAGATCCGGTTCCATAGCACATTTTCTAAACGCTTTGAATATAGCAAAATTTTCAGGATCAAAACCTAGTAAATTTACCAAATAATCATTTTCAATTTTATGCATCTTTGGTTCCATTTGGGGTGCTATTATTTTTTCGGTAGGGTATCTAAGTTCTAGTTGTTCAATCTCTCCACCTCTTTCCACCAGTGCGGCTGCAACAATATTCAGGCACGCTTCTACAGCATTTTGGTCTAAACCAGTTACATCAATTAGGACTTCTGTTGTTTTTTCAGTAATTGTGGTTAATGCTCCATTGATTATAGGTGGCATAGATACAACTTCATCTTTCGAATCTGTAATTAGCGGATATTCTTTAAATTCTTCCAGAAGATGTGCATATTCTATTCCTTTAGGGTGTTCTTTTAGAATTTCTTCAGGTGTCATTTCGTAATCTTTTTGGAGGGGAACAAATGCAGGTTCGTGTGGAGGACATGTAGTATAATTGAATGGCCCTTCTAATTTCCCTAAATCGTGAATCCCGATAGAAACTTTGTTTCTTTTACGGCCTAGTGTTACATGTAACTTTTCTTGGAGTTCCATTAAACATTTTATAGCAACATCATCAAGCTTAATACCTCTTACAATACCTCCTAAAACACAGGGTCTAACTCCTAAAACATTTGGTGAAACAACCATATGGGTTGTAGCTGCATTTGTTTTGTAATTTACAAGACCTAATTGTTGTTCTGTAAACGCCCTAATAGCTCTCGCAACACCTTCTGTAGATAGTAAGTCTGGCCTGTCTGGGAAAAATTCGATAATAGCATCCTTTTCATTTATTTCGTCAGGATCTGCACCTATCTGGGAAATAATCTTTGAAAAACTTTCAGAATCTAAGGGTTCTTTTAGCATCCGATTTAGGTCATCAAATTCAATATTTATTACAGGCATCTTAAACCCTAATATCATGCCATTATAAGCAAATATCTCGATTAATCAACTAATATTACTTGTTACGCTTTCTTTCACGTTTTCTACGGCGCATTTTCTTCTTACGCCATTTCCAACGCTGTTTTCCGGCTTTTTTCCAAACTCGGGAACTTCTCTTCATTATTAGGTTGGTCGCACTCGCGCACTGTATATAAAATCAGACCTCTTTAATAATCTAAAGGTCCAACGGTGGGTTCAGCTATTTCTTTTTTAACTTTTTTTATTAATTCAGGTAAGTCGGAGTTATCCTTTGTTTTTACCCAAATTCTTACTTTGCCAATCTTCATTTTATAATCACATTTTGCACATTTTTTACTTTTATAATCTAAATTAACTCCGCAGACATGTTTGCATTTGGGGCACGAAATGACACCTAACACAGGACTACATCACATCGAACTAAATAGAATTATCATCGGAAAGTATTATGAAGTGCATCTAATCGCATAGTAATGGATTATCCTGAGTTTCCAAACAGTGACGAGTACACGCCGATTCGTGATATATTGAAAGGCCAATCAAAGAAATCCATCAAAATCAGGGGATGGATATACCGAACACGTTCTTCAGGTAAATTGGCTTTTGTGGTGGTTAGAGATTCGACTGGCGTTGTCCAGTGTACAGTTTCTAGAGATAAAGTGGAGAAATCTGATTTTGATGGAGCTAGTAAAGCCTTAATCGAATCTTCAGTTATTCTTGAGGGTGAACCTGTAAAGGATGATAGGGCTCCGGGAGGGTGGGAAATAAGAGCAAGTAAATTCGAGGTTTTTCATTTTGCTGAAACCTTTCCTATAACTAAAGATCAAAGTGACGAGCACCTTCTGAATAACAGGCATTTATGGTTACGTAGTAGAAATATGGTGGCCGCTCTTAAGATACGTTCAACAGTATTCAAAGCATTCAGAGATTATTGGAGTGGCTTGGAATTTACAGAGATACAATCACCAAGTTTCACCACATCAGCCTGTGAAGGAGGTTCTACACTTTTCAATGTTTCTTATGATGATGACAATGAGAAAAGTGGTCAGAAGTTCTATGCCCATTTGAGTCAGTCTTGGCAATTGTATGCAGAGGCGACAATGTTTGGTTTAGAGAATATTTTCACTCTGGCACCTTCATTTAGGGCCGAAAAATCTCGAACTCGCCGTCATTTGACTGAGTTTTGGCATGCTGAAGTTGAGTCTGCCTGGCTCCATAATCATCAGATGATGGATTTAGAAGAGGGAATGATTATGTATATTCTAAAAGCGGTATTATCCTCTAACAGAACCGAATTAGAAATTCTTGGAAGAGATATTTCAGTTCTAGAAAATATTAAATCTCCATTTGATAGGATGAAGTATGAAGAAGTTCTTGACAAGTTAAATTCAATGGGTTTTGATTTGTCATGGGGGGATGATTTTGGTTACAAAGAAGAGAAAGCTCTCACTCAAGAGTTGAAGTCTCTA
>JAPYSZ010000085.1 GCA_029941645.1 Candidatus Poseidoniia archaeon | reverse complement strand
GTGTGTTGAATGAAATTTGAGTGGTCTGCAAACCCAAGTAAGGCTAAAAACAGTCCAATTCCTACAGCTACACCGTATCTTAATTGTACGGGAATTGCCCTCATTATTTCGGTTCGTATTTCAAAGACAGATAACAGTACGAAAATAACACCAGACCAGAATACTGCACCTAATGCAACATAGGGATGTATTCCCATGCCCCAAGGAGCTGTAACAGTATAGGTAAAGAAGGCATTAAGCCCCATACCTGGCGCTAAAACAATAGGATTCTTTGCATAGATACCCATTGCAATACTACTGAAAGCACTTACTAGAATAGTTGCAGTTACTAATGCATTAGTATTATCTATGCCATAGTTTGCAAATGCCGCACCTAGAATAGCTGGATTGACAAATATGATATAACAAGTTGCTAGGAAGGTGGTTAATCCCGCCATCAACTCAATATTCATATCGGTCTTATTTCCAGTCAAATCAAACATGTCTTCTAGCATATCATCACCACCGCCAGTAGCTGGCGCCGGTTCAGGTTCACTAGGCATGTCATCGCTACCATTTTCTGTGTCGTCTTCACTCATGGATAAATACCTAAATATGTTTACATGAGAATCGTTTATTAAGTGTATCGGGTGTTTTTTTTTTAAAAACAATCGTATTTGTCGTCTATAGATTGCGTTTTTTATAATCTACTTGCCTGAAAACTTTAATATCATTATTTTCAGCCCATTTTCTCCATTTTCTATATTCCGATTTTTTCATACCTTTTTTATGAAAATATATTCCCTCGGCTTTACTACGGGAAATTGCTTTAGTTACAATATCAGGATTTAAAATTGAAACTCCATAATTTGCAACCATATGTCCGAAGCATACTTCATGTGTGAAAGCAGCCTCTGTAAATCTGGGTGTATAGTGTCCACCACCAATCCCCACAACATTAACTCCTTTGGCAGGCTTTAATTCTAGTAAAGATTTGATTAAAGCTTCGGCAGGTTCTTTCTTTTCCCATTCAGATTCACTGGATCCAATTTCGAGAAACATTGTTGGCGTTTCTAATAATGGGCCATGGTGTGTGGCTTCAAAGCATACATCATAACCCGATATTCGATTTTTCCTTATGTTTAGTAAGAGTCCAGTCATCCACTCTGGTGTAGCTCCTGAAATTTCACCTTCTTTTCCACCATAATCTGCAGCCCCCCAGTTACCAATTGGATGTACGGTAAGACTAGGCCTTCCACTAGCTGCTTTGTGCCTTGAAAGGAACACAATATTATCTATATTTAAATTAGTTTGATTTATCCATTTTTTATCAATTTCTTCTGCATGAATATGTAATTCTTCAATGGTTATTAATCTTGTATCTTCTGTGCAGAAATCTCCATAATCTTTAGCAAGCTTCCATACAGTTCTACTACCAAATGTTCCATCCTCTTTCCACTCCGACATTTCTAGTAGTCTATCTCTTAAATTTATTGAAGCCGTATCAGCTTCAGAAGAGATTATTAGATTCATAAACCTTCTACAAGTCCTACTTTCAGATTCTTTTCCTTAGCTACTTTTCTTGCTTTTTCGTAGCCAGCATCAACATGTCTCATTACACCAGTACCTGGATCTGTAGTCAATACTCTTTCTAGTCTCTTGTCAGCTTCTTTCGTACCATCTGCTACTACTACCATTCCAGCATGGAGAGAGTACCCCATACCTACTCCTCCTCCGTGGTGAAAACTAACCCACGTAGCTCCTGCAGCAGTATTCAATAAAGCATTCAATATAGGCCAGTCAGCAACAGCGTCAGAGCCGTCCTTCATCCCTTCAGTTTCTCGGTTAGGGGATGCAACAGATCCTGCGTCCAAATGATCCCTTCCAATAACAATAGGGGCACTTACTTTTCCACTTCTTACTAATTCATTGAAGGCTAATCCAGCCCGAGCTCTTTCACCATAACCCAACCAACATATTCTTGCCGGTAAGCCTTGGAATTCCACCCTCTTTTGAGCCATATTAATCCACCTATGTAGGGCTTTATCTTCAGGAAATAATTCCAAAATAATTTTATCGGTTTCATAAATATCGTTCGGATCTCCAGATAATGCTACCCATCTAAAAGGTCCTTTTCCTTCACAGAACAAGGGCCTAACATAGGCAGGAACAAATCCAGGAAAATCAAATGCATTTTCAACTCCAGCTTCTTTGGCCATTGCTCTTATATTATTTCCATAATCAAAGGTTATTGCTCCTTTTTCTTTTAATGTGAGCATGCAGCGTACATGGTCTGCTATGCTACTGTAACTTCGCTTTAGATATTCTTTCGGATTATTTTCCCTCATTTCTCCAGCTTTTTCTAAGCTTAATCCTTGCGGAATATATCCGACTAGAGGATCATGTGCAGAGGTCTGATCCGTTAATAAGTCAGGTACAACCCCACGTTCAATTAGTCTCTCTAATAAATCTACTATATTGGCTGCAACAGCGATTGATTTTCCTTTCTTTTCTTCTTTCCATTTTAGAGCTAAATCTATAGCTTCATCTATATTATCTGAAATCTCATCACAATATTTTGTATCCAATCTCTTTTTTATTCTCTTTGGATCAACTTCAGCGGCTAGGAAAGTTCCCTTGTTCATAGTAGCAGCTAATGGTTGTGCCCCTCCCATTCCACCTAGTCCTCCCGTAACTACCAATTTCCCTTCTAGAGTACCACCAAAATGTTGTCTTGCAGCTTCAGCAAATGTTTCAAAAGTTCCCTGCAAAATCCCTTGTGAACCAATGTAAATCCATGAACCCGCAGTCATTTGTCCAAACATCATAAGGCCTTTTTTTTCTAATTCATCAAAGTGTTCCCAATTAGCCCAATTTCCAACTAGATTTGAATTTGCAATCATTACACGAGGTGCATTTTCATGTGTTTTGAATACACCCACTGGTTTCCCACTCTGCACAAGCAGCGTTTCATCATTTTCTAGTATTTTCAGTGCTTTTATTATAGCATTATAACAATCTTTATTTCTCGCAGCTTTTCCTCTGCCACCATATACGATTAGTTGTTCAGGTATTTCAGCTACTTCGGGGTCTAAATTATTCATTAACATTCGGAGGGCAGCTTCTTGCAACCAACCTTTGCAATTAATTTGATTTCCACGCGGTGCCCTTACCATGTAATATGGTAATCTCAGGTGCTCTAATTTAAATATATTTCCCCAATTAAATTTGTTGCGGGGGGTAATAATTATACTTAGTTACTCTTTCCAGTGACGCGGTTCCATAACCACTTCAGTGGATCATAATATTCATCCACAACCCGTTCTTTCATTGGTATTATAGCATTATCCGTTATTTCGATGTGTTCAGGGCAAGCAAATGTACAACATTTTGTAATATTACAAAGTCCAATTCCATCTTCATTCCTAATGTTATCTAGGCGATTTCCTTGGTCAAGGGGGTGCATTTCTAGGCCTGCATTCCTTATCATAAATCTTGGCCCAGCAAATTCTTGTTTCATGTCGTGACTTCTCAAAACATGACAAACATCTTGGCAAAGGAAACATTCTATACATTTTCTAAATTCTTGAACCCTGTCAACTTCTTTCTGAAACATAATAGGATCTCCATCAGTTTCAGTGTGTTGGTAAGGCGTTATTTTCTTATTTACTTCATAATTCCATGATACATCTGTAACTAAATCTTTTATTATTGGGAAAGTTTTCATTGG
>JAPYSZ010000084.1 GCA_029941645.1 Candidatus Poseidoniia archaeon | reverse complement strand
CAATTGGTTTGACCTCCAGAACCACACTAATTTGATCTAAAGTCTGATTGTTGCTTAAATCCACGACCATTGTATATGTGGTACCTGGTTCTGCCGTATTAGGTGCTGTAAAATTGATCCAAGAATATCCTTTTTCATCAGGCTCTAAAGAAACATTGGTAGGTGAAATTGAGTATTCCCAGTCTGGAGCTCCACTAGATATAGAAATTGACAACACATCATTATCACTACCTGGATTCAAGAATTCTATCGCAAAACTAGCTTGGCTACCTGGCAAAATATCTATGACGGCATCTTCAGCCATCATAATTCCAATAGATGTATTGCTATTGGCCGATTCTGAAATACTACTGTTTCCTTGAGAAACAGCGGTGAATGTAATTTCCTTGTAATCTCCAACCGAAGTATCTGAAGGAGCTGTAATCCTTAACTCAGCTTCAACCATTCTAAAGGCACCCAAAGTAACGGAACCTGAAGGTGAATTGTCTATTCTTATCTGAGCATTCCAATCATTAGTAGTATATAGATCAAATGTATCATCGCCATTGCCTTGATTTGTTATCCTAACTGGATAATACAAAGTAGTCCCAGGAAAAACACGTTGGTCTGATAAGGGCATTACTAATTCAATCGCATAATATTGATTAACTTCTATGTTAACAAAGACTGATGCAAAACGACTACTATTACCTTCAGATGTTGCAGTCACAGTGAATTGATGAACTGTTGCTGTAACGTTTGTTCCTGGAACAAAACTAGCTGTAAAATTAGCCGTTGTATTACTTTGAATATTGGATACTACGGAAGGAAATGTGATTTCCCACTCAGGATTCATTACTGTAACGGATATAGTATAATTGTCTGTTCTTAGACCCATATTAGTTATATCTATGTCAAAATTTGCAACTTGGTTTGAATCAACCATTTCGGATGAATCTTCTATTGATACTTCCAACCCATATTGTGGCCTTACAAGAATTGGTTTGGAAGCATTATTATTGTCATATCTTACTTCTTTATTTTCACTCTCATCTACTATACACATTACCCAAATTTCATGCGAACCTTGTCCCTCAGCAACCCAACTAAATTCTTCAAGATTCTTTATAGAATTAGATTCCACATCTATAGTCTCTTCATGAAGCAACTTTCCTGTAGTAGAATCAAGACGGACTTCGATATCGACATTGAGTGCATCATGGTTTCCATCATTACGAATTGTAATAGGATAAAGTGTTAATTCCTGAGTTTCTTCAACCTCTGTAACTGGATTACCTTCAGAATCTGTAATTACAATATCTGCTCTTTTAAGAGTCATATCTGCTAAATCTGCAGAATAAACGGCACCATCAATAACAAAATCAAGTAAACCATCACCATCTACATCGGATGCTGCAGGAGAAGTGAAAATAGCATTACTACTATCTCTATCTGCAAGATCAATATACCATAATTGATCCTTAGCTCCACCACCATCTGCACCATCATTACCATCTAAAGCATAACATGAAGGTGTAGTACATGTGAAAACATCGAGATTATTCTCTCCATCTTCATTATAAATTACAGCAAGAATTGGTGATGATATGGCATGCTCATCGTCATCCCAACCTCCACTTGAACCTGTATCATATTCGGTTTCCCATTCTAAAGTAGCATCATTTCCTATAGCCCAAACATGAGTTATCTCATTGTTTGAAGCACCTGGATCATTCCATGTCACTGCAACAATCTCAATGTCGCCATCTCCATCAATATCCCCTGCAGCAGGTGTTGCATCCATATCACCTCCACCTTCTAAACTGTAGGAAGTGTCCCAACCATTTGCATAATCACCATCATCAGTAAACAACCAAAGTTGTGAGTCGCCGCTATCTGTTGCTGGAGGTTGAGGAACTAAGATTTCCTTACCTGTATCATCAGTTATATCTGATATTAAGATACTTGGAAGCATCGGGTGCTGACTATTGTCATTTGGATTTACAATAGTACCAATGCTTTTCGGATTCCAGCCAGATAAACCTGAACCACCCTGAATTGCATAGATATCTAATTGAGTATTATCATAAACTGACACAAAGATTTTCCTACTGCTGCCATCCACAAATACAGCCGGTGATGAAACTTCAGTACCGTCTGCCTCAAATGACCACAAATCATTACCTGTAGAACCATCTATTGCTACTACTTTTATTTCACCATTATCCAAATCAATACCTGAAATCACTAAATCATTACCACCATTAAACGAAGTAATTGCAGCATTGCTACGAACTATAGTCATATCTGTTTCATGGGACCATCTATCTCCTTCATCGTCCGCATCATAACTTTCACTTTGCGCAGTATATTCTATCTCAGGTTCAAAGAAATGTACTATTCCGTTCGGTGTTGCTACCGCTATATCCATAAGGCCATCACCGTCAAAATCAGCTATTGCTGGAGTACCATAAGCTGCTTGGAAATTCTCAAAATCTGATTCTAAACTCTGATTATTCTGATCCTTAATATTTCCTAAATCTCTTTTCCACATCAATTTACCAGGATTACCGCCATCACGAATTACCAAATATCCACGTAACCAATCACCATCTTGTTCAGCCGTTACATAGACAATATGCAAGACATTACGATCGTAAGGATCTCCATCTATATTTGGAGTGAAATTACCTATTGAGGTACCCCATGAATATACTTCTTCTGAGGAACTGCCCCTATCCCATGAAACTGTGGGTTCTCTCTTCTGAATAGTTCTCTCTGTAATCTCAGCAATACCTGAATGATTGGCATCACCTCCAAACATTGCCCACTCAGCCTGAACGCCCGTTGGTACGAGCAGAATTACGGCTAACAGGATTACTCCGAGACGCCCCATCTAATTACAGATTCTAAGTACCATGTTAATTAGGTTTGCTGTCTTCGAAAAGTTCTATTTTAATGTGGTAAAGGGAAATTTGAACAAAATGAAACGATTTCTTTCCGAACGGCTTCGTGAACTGATTCATCTCCCTTAGAAGTGATAACGTGGTCTATCCAATCTGCAATTTTGTCCATTTCTTTAGTTCCCATGCCTCTTGTAGTTACTGCAGGAGTGCCTAATCTAATTCCACTTGTTTGCATTGGAGGTCTTGGATCTTTAGGAATTCCATTATGATTAGCAATCATTCCAGCACTTTCCATCCAAACTGCTACTTCTTTTCCAGTATTATCTGGCAATTTATCGCGCAAATCTACCAACAAAAGATGATTATCTGTACCGCCACTAACAAGTCTGAATCCTCTAGAAATCAGTCCATTAGCCAAAGCTTGTGCATTTTCTACAACTTTTTTGGAATAATCTTTGAATTCAGGTTGTAAAGCTTCTCCAAAACATACAGCTTTACCAGATATTATATGCATCAAAGGACCTCCTTGCGAACCTGGGAAAACAGCTCTGTCTATTTTTGTTGCTATCTCCTCCTCATTAGTGAGAATTAATCCACCTCTTGGACCTCTCAAAGTTTTGTGAGTTGTAGTAGTAACAACATGTGCATGAGGGAATGGAGATGGATGGGTGTCTCCTGCAACCAAACCTGCAATATGTGCAATATCACACATAAGATAAGCTCCACATTCGTCTGCAATTTCTCGCATTTTATCAAAATGGATAGTACGCGGATATGCTGAATATCCACAAAGTAACATTTTTGGTTTATGTTCTAAACAAACTTCACGGACTGCATTATAGTCTATAGTTTCAAAAT
>JAPYSZ010000083.1 GCA_029941645.1 Candidatus Poseidoniia archaeon | reverse complement strand
ATTTGAACTCCCGAGGGATTGCTCCCAGTGGCTTTCGAGGCCACCGCAATACCGGACTATGCGACCCTGGCTATCAATAAGTCCAGATATGTTGGGTCTTAATGTTCACGGTAACTATTATTCTCTCTTTCTGTGATGAAGTCTTATGGAATGGCAAGTTACAATAGATGATGAAGTAAAAAATGTGGATTTAGCTGATGGAAGCACTGCTAATGATCTTGTTAATCATCTTGAACTTCATCCAGATAGTTTATTGGTCGTAACTGATGAAGAAAAAATGAAGCCTATTCCTCTCATATCAAAACTACCTGATAAACCAATAAGGATTATCTTAGTTGCCTCTGGTGGTTAACATACCATCTTATTTATTAGTCTGGATTGTCGGACCTATAGTTAGAAACAAGTAATGGTCAGAAAAAAAGCTAAAAAGGAAGAAGCCAAAAAACCTGATAAGGCCGCTAAGGTTCAAAAGAAATCTACAAAAGACAAGAAAAATTCAAAGTCTAAAACAAAGAAAATGACCCTTGAAGAAGAAGGTAAAGGCCGATTAGTTGTTTCGCAAACTGAAAAGGATGAAATTGATGCAGTTATAGATACATTCTGGGCTTTTGTAAACAAGGTCAAGAAAGCACCAAAACACTTAATGATTATGGGGATATTTATCGCTTTAATTGGTGCGACTTTTTCAGGTTGGGCACAAGAATTAGCAGGTCTGGAAGAAGATGGACTCTGGTATGCAATAACTGAAACGGATGATGAACTAAAATTAAATCCAAATGGAATGTTCCCCGCTTATTCTCCTGGAGATGAAATACGGATTGAGGGGGCTATTACTGAAATTGAATATTTTGGAGCGCTAGACGATTGTAGTGAGGTATCTGCATCCAAACCAGAATTGTGTGAGAAATATCCTCTTATTCATGAGGATTTAGGAATTATTGAGACGGATTCTTATACGAAATTACAACTGCAGACTACCGATTATCTATTCCCATCTCATATTAATAGTGAATTTAACGAGAATGAATTAGATATTAATTTCGCAAGTGGTGAAAAGTATATCCCCAAAGCAGATGAAAATGGCGTCGTGCCTTTAGGACTTTACTTTGAAAATGAAAATGTATCGGCCGCTGTTTTTACCGATGTTGTTTTTGAAAATATGCTTTTTTCCAATGTAGACTTTACAGATACTTTCTTCGTTGACTGTGTGTTCAATCAAGTTTCGTTCTATAACGTGACTTTTACAAAATCTGTTTTTTCAAATAGTTCATTTGACATTGTCCTGTTCAATAATGTTTCAATAGATTCAAGCAGGTTTGAAAACAGTGACTTAAATCATTTTTTAGTTAAACAATCTAAATTTAATAATACTAATTTTGACAATACACACATTCAAGCTTCCAAATGGTCCTACTCTTCATTAGAAAATGGTGTTTTCCAAAGAAGTTCTATGGATATTGTGATTTTCCGTTCACTTACTGTTAATGATTTTATTGTGTATTCATCAACTATAAAAAATAATATCGACGCCCCCGAGACAGCAAATTTTGATTTTACGAGAATTAAACTTGATGAACATGAAATTCGAATTAGTGGAAATGTTGAATCGCAGTACGCTGTTGGTGCTGAAATTTATTTGAGTAAAACTAAGGTCAATATAGGTGGGGAAGGTGCAGGCACTGCTGGCGAACAGGGTGGATGGTTAGAAGGGAGTGTTGAGGGTGACGGATTTAAAACTTCATTGAATGGAAATCTCTCCTCTAATTTAGACCATGAGTTTCTTTCTGTAAAAGCTGAAAATATAAAATTGACTTTCTGGTGGAATATATTGTTTGATAGTATCGCCTTCTTAGGATTTGGCGTTCTAATCTATGCCGTGGGTGGTCAAGACACTGTCTTTGGTTTGTTAAAATTCTTTTCTCCATTCATTATGACTGGGGGATTCTTTGCACTTATGTGGGTCGGTATGTCACAAAGAGATTTCTTGATTCTTAGTCAATTAATGCTTGTTTATTTTGTTCCACCATTTGGCAAAGGCACTGTGATTCCAGGAGGAATTGTTGCAGGAATTGATCCTTGGGTTCTTGCAGTTGCGACGGCGTTTGTTGATATTGCTGTTGGGGTTTTCTTGACATGGAATTTTGATTTAGCAAAGAAAATACCGTTTATTGGAAGTGGAATTACAAGAGTACAACGTAAAGGAGAAGATATGTTGAAATCTTTACCGTGGCTGGAAAGAGCTTCTTTCATTGGTATTGTTGTATTTGTTATGTTCCCTTTCCAAGGCTCTGGAGCTGTGGGTGGGACTATTTTGGGAAGAGCAATTGGTCTTTCTCCAAACAAAAATTTGGGAGCTGTGGCAATTGGCGCCATTAGTGGCTCCTTCTTGCTTTCCGCATCTATCGTTTACGGATTGGGAGTGTTAGCTATTCTGGCACCAATACAGGTTGCTGTAGCAGTTCTATTCATTGGATTCTTGATAGCTATAATCTTCATGTATCAACACTGGGCCGACATATCTATGGATGAAGTTACTCAAACTCTTGGATTGCATAGAGAGGGGATTATTGGCGCACCTTTGACAGCTGCAGGTGAAATGGTAGGAACGGCAGGAGGAACTGTTCTGAGAGTAGCTGGCGATACTGGAAAAGGTGTCGTTACTGTAGTAGATAACACCGGAAAAATGATTACGAAAACCAGTGGAGATATTGTAGGTGGATTTTTAGGGACTTTCACTGAAGATAAATATGATTTTGTTGATCCTAACAAGGCTACGGAATTAGATTCTGGAGTTCTGGTATCAATGCCTAGTGATGATGCGAAAGGTAGTGTTGTAGTCACGGGAGGTGCTGGTTTCATTGGTTCACACTTGGTTGATAGGCTCGTAAAAAGAGATGAACGAGTCATCGTACTCGATAATTTTTCATCCGGAAAATTAGAATTTTTATATGATTCTGTTGAAAAGATAACTTTGATTGATGTTGACTTGTTAAAAGATGATTTTGAAGAATACTTGAAAGGAGCAAAAATTGTCTATCATCTTGCGGCAAACCCCGAAGTGCAATTGGGCATCACTGAGCCTGAGGTCATGCAAGAACAAAATGTTGATGTTACTGAAAAAGTTTTAGAAGCAATGAAAAACGTTGGCTGTAATCGAATTGTATTTACTTCAACTTCGACAGTTTATGGTGATGCTAAAAAGATACCAACTCCAGAAACTGCAAGTCTCAAACCAATCTCAGCATATGGTAGTAGCAAACTTGATGCTGAAAACTTAATTGAAAAATATTGTGAAGAACATAATTTTAGAGGTGTATCGTATAGATTTGCAAACTGTGTTGGGCCAAGAAGCAATCATGGTGTAACGTATGATTTCGTGAACAAACTAAAAGACAATTCAAAAGAATTAGAAATTTTAGGAGATGGTAAACAACACAAATCTTACTTCCATGTTGAAGATTGTATTTCGGCTATGTTAGCAAAAGCACCGGCTGAATTGTGTAGCAAAGGAGAATTTGTAGCACTTAATGTAGGATCAAAAGACGCTATCGATGTTGTTACTCTAGCGAATGAAGTTTGTAAAGCTCTAAAATTAAAAGATGTTAATTACAAATTCACGGGCGGTGTCGATGGAGGAAGAGGTTGGAAAGGTGATGTTAAGAAGATGAGATTAGATATCAAGAAACTGAAATCTCATGGATGGGATCCTCAGTATACCAGTCGAAAAGCCATTCGCAATACAGCTGAATGGCTTAACGATAATTATTAAATTTAGACTGTTCAAGACCAAGATAGCTCCTGTAGTGTAGTCCGGCCCATCATTTCGGCTTCTCGAGCCGAGCACCCG
>JAPYSZ010000082.1 GCA_029941645.1 Candidatus Poseidoniia archaeon | reverse complement strand
CCAGTTACGGTTTCAGTAATTCCAATATTGATTTCTTTTTGGGTTTGGCCTTTTCTTGATCTAGTCCTAATTCCATAGCCATTACAGCTTCACCTTGTTCAGATGTAGTGATACCATATTTTCTTCCCCATTGCTTCTTCCAATAGTTCAAATTTTTAGGTGCATCATATCTGCTAACAAATTGCCCTCTAATGTTTCTTGGATGCCTTAAGTCAAATATTTCTTGTCTTAATTCTTCTTTTTCCTTCTTTATCTGTAATCTAGTCGTTGTCATGTTTTTATCTCTCTAATTGGTTTCTTGCATTATTGAAAATAAATTTCAAGAATTGGTACACTATTACCCAATAATGTGCTTTGATTAAAGACTTGGGGCCGGAAGGCCCCTCAGCACTCATAGGGCTCTTCAACGCATAATGCTCAGCCACAATATTACATCACAGGGGCATACTCCTAACAGCCCCTCCAAAAATAATTTAGCAATAGATAATATTATTAGGCACTCTCATTCTGAAAAATAGGTGCTCGCAAACGATAAACCGAATCGCTTGCCAGAATGGTTCAGAGTAACTTTACCGTCTGGTGATAGTATGGAGCGCTACAAGTCCACTACAACTTCGGTAAAAGATAATCAATTGCATACAGTTTGTGAAGAAGCACATTGTCCAAACATCCATGAATGTTGGGGCCGTGGAACTGCTACTTTCATGATTGCTGGAAAAGCTTGTACACGTGGATGTCGTTTTTGTGCAGTTGATACTATGCGAATTCCCCCACCACCAGAAGCAGAAGAACCACAAAAATTAGCGGATGCGATTCAAACAATGGGACTAACTTATTCTGTGATTACAGTAGTCAATCGTGATGATATGGAGGATGGTGGTGCTTCACATTATCGCAAATGTTTGGATGAGGTTCATAAGCGCGTTCCTGAAGTAGGCCTAGAGCTTCTTTGTAGTGATCTAAGTGGTAATCTAAATGCCCTTGAAGATTTACTAGATAATGCTCCTTTGCAAGTCTTTGCTCACAATGTTGAAACAGTTCCACGGCTTACACCAAGAGTTAGAGATCCTAGAGCAACTTTTGAACAAAGTATTTTGATATTAAAAAAGGCCAAAGAAATTAGACCAGATATAATGACAAAGTCCAGTATTATGTTAGGATTAGGGGAAACTGAAGAAGATTTGATTGATGCCTTCAAAGAACTAAGAGAGGCTAATGTAGATTTATTGACTTTAGGACAATATTTGGCACCAGGTCTCGGTTATCACCCCGTGGTTTCGTTTCCAACACCTGAAACTTTTGATAGGCTAGCCAACATGGCAAAAGAGATGGGTTTCAAGGCTATAGCATCAGGACCAATGGTAAGGTCTTCTTACCGTGCAGAATCGTTAGTAGCTGCAGCAAAAGGAGAAAGTATAGAGTCAGGTTTGAAGGTGGTAGCTTGAGCAAAAAGAAAACATTGTATGTTCCAGATGCACCTTTTAGGCCAGGGGAGAAACCTGATTTTAAAAATTTGAACTTACCTAAAGCCGGGGAAGCCGAAAAACCGGACATTATGGTCAATCCAACCGAGATTCGTGATTTAGCTTTTAGTTTAGTTAGAGTACTTGATGATAAACATAAGGCAACAGGTTCTTGGAATCCAAAGCTCAAACCTTCAGTATTAAAAGAAGGCTTGAGACATATGACACTTTTGAGGATATTTGATAATCGTATGCTTACTATGCATCGCCAAGGTAAACTTTCATTTTACATGAAATCCTTAGGTGAAGAAGCAGTTGCAATTTCTCAAGGAATGGCTTTAAGACCGGATGATATTCTATTTCCTTCCTACCGACAACCAGGATTACAGTTTGTGAGAGGTCGAGATTTAGTAGATATGATTTGCCATTGTATTACGAACGTAAAAGACAATGTTAAGGGTCGCCAAATGCCAGTTCATTATTCTTGGAAAGAAGGAAACTTAGTTTCAATTTCAAGCCCTGTAGGAACTCAATTTCCTCAAGCTGTAGGGTGTGCCATGGCTTCAGCATACAAAGGTGAAGATAATGTGTCTATTTCCTGGATAGGTGATGGAACTGCAGCTGAAGGAGATTTTCATCATGCAATTAATTTTGCATCAGTTTACCAAGCACCAGTAATTCTCAATGTTGTAAATAATCAATGGGCTATTTCAACCCATAAAAACATATCTTCTGGCGGATCCACTTTTGCAGCTAGAGGCATTGCATATGATATCCCAAGTATACGTGTTGATGGTAACGATTTTTTAGCACTTTATTCAGTAACAAGTTGGGCGGCTGAAAGAGCAAGAAAGGGTGGAGGACCAACTTTCATTGAAGTTTTTACATATAGAGGAGAAGCACATTCTACTAGTGATGATCCAACAAGGTACCGGCCAAAAGATGAATGGAAATCTTGGCCATTGGGAGATCCAATTGAACGTTTGAAGGAACATTTGATAGGAATGGGTGAATGGTCTAAGACAGATCAGACCAAACTCGAAAAGGAATTAGATGCACTAGTCATAAAGTCGTACAAGGAAGCTGAGAAATTTGGGACATTAGCAGAAGGGCCTTGGGCTTCTGAGGAAACACTGTTTGAAGATGTTTACAAGAAACCACCAAGACATTTGCGAAAGCAAAGACAGGAGTTAGGAATTTAGATGCCTCAAATGAATATTATCCAGTCCGTTAATTCTGCTCTCGATATAATCCTTGAGAAAGATTCTGAGGTATGCATATTTGGTCAGGATGTAGGGTATTTTGGTGGTGTTTTTAGATGTACAGATGGTCTACAAGCTAAATATGGAAAGCATAGAGTATTTGACACACCACTTTCAGAAGGTGGAATTCTATCTACAGCAATTGGAATGGGTATCAATGGTCTAAGACCCGTTGCTGAAATTCAATTTTCAGATTATATTTTTCCGGCATTTGATCAGATAACTAATGAACTTGCCAAATTACGGTATAGAAGTGGAGGTGAATATTGGGCCCCAGTCACAGTTAGAACACCATGTGGTGGAGGAATAAGAGGGGGGCACTATCATTCACAGAGCCCTGAAGCTTATTTCACACATACTCCTGGTTTGAAGGTAGTAATGCCTTCCAATCCTTATGATACCAAAGGATTGCTGATAACGTCGATTGAAGATGATGATCCTGTAATTTTCTTTGAACCTAAAAGATTGTACAATGGCCCTTTTGATGGGGATCACAAAAAAGCTGCATTGAAATGGGACACACATCCAAAAGGAGAGGTTCCAGAAGATTATTATTCAATTCCACTGGGCCAAGCCTCTATTGAAAGAGCTGGAAGCAAAGTAACCGTCTTGACTTATGGAACAATGGTTCATGTAGCTCGAGAAGCTGCAGAATCTAGTGGTATTGATGCTGAAATTATTGATTTACGTAGTCTTGTACCACTTGATATTGATACAATTCAAGCATCAGTTGAGAAGACTGGAAGATGCGTTATTGTGCATGAGGCTCCACGTACGAGTGGTTTTGGTGGAGAACTATCTGCCCAAGTTCAAGAATTATGTTTTTATCACTTAGAAGCACCAATAGTGCGCGTTACGGGTTGGGATACTCCCTTCCCTCATTCATTAGAATGGCATTATTTCCCTAGTCAGGAAAGGGTTATAGAGGCAATGAAGAAAGTAGTGGAGGACTAAGATGGCAAAACACGTATTCAAACTGCCGGATGTTGGTGAAGGGGTTGTTGAGGGTGAAATTGTAAAATGGAATGTCAAACCTGGTGATACTGTAAAGGAAGACGAACCTTTAGTGGAACTTATGACAGATAAAGCAACAGTTGCTATTCCGTCTACAGTTAATGGTAAAGTTGTTTCAACAACAGGCAAACC
>JAPYSZ010000081.1 GCA_029941645.1 Candidatus Poseidoniia archaeon | reverse complement strand
ACCGACTAACCGATCGAGTTGATTTGGATGGGACTTCAAGAAAATATTTGTTAAATGAAATAGAGCCCTATACTGGAGAAGTATTTTACCGTTATAATAATGGTAAATATGAATTTAAAGGAAATATGCTGGAAGGACTTCAAGATGATTACTGGATTTGGTATTTTAAAAATGGCCAAAAAGAACAAGAAGGAAATTTTAAACATGCAGTCCAAGATGGTTTTTGGCAATGGTGGTACTCCAATGAACAAATCAAAGAGGAAGGCGAGTTCCAAAATGGCGTTAAAAATGGAACTTGGTCAATGTGGCATCCAAATGGTGTAGCTTCTTCCGCAGAACCGTATCGTAATGGAAAATTAGAAGGGAAGCTCATTCTTTGGTTTGACTCTGGGAAAAAAGAAGGAGAAGCTTTATTTATACAAGGCATTAAACATGGTTATGATCGAGGATGGTATCCAAATGGAAAACTTAGATGGGAATATGAATGGTTCAAAGGTGTGGAAGATGGCCCTCAAATCATGTGGTTTGAAAATGGAAATAAAAAGGTAGAACATCATTTTCAAAAAGGGAAACTTCATGGAACCGTTCGTGAATGGTATCAAGAAGGTCAAAAACGTTTGGATGGTTTTTCTGATTCAGGATTAATGCACGGGGCCTGGTCTTGGTGGTATCCAAATGGAGATGTGGCAATGTCAGGCAAATATATTGCCGGAAGCCCTACAGGTACATGGACATGGGAAACGGAAGAGGGTGATGGGAATATGGAAATAAATGATTTACCCACGCAAATGTGGGTGAATCAAAAATTGGCTATTTGGGAGAAATTTCATAAAAAGAAATAATGGATTGCGCAAATATAATAATTTGAATTCACACAGGTTATTGTAATAATAAAAAAGCCCCAGCATACGCTGAGGCTTTTTTATTATTTATTTAAATGGATTAAAAATTAAATGATGTTTTCATATACATGAACCGTCCATTCATACCGAATGGGGAGAGTCCATCATAGACAAAAGCACCACCATTACCAGAGCCCGGTTGTGCACCTTTTGCAGGCATAACATCCAGTAAGTTATTTGCACCCATAGATACCGTGACAGCACCCATATCATAACTAACTTCAAGATCCATTACTGATACATTGCCAAAAACCTGTACCCATTCATGATCTGTCACATTTTCACCAGCAGCATTTTTATAGGTACGAGTCCATTCTTTCCATTCACCGCCTGCATGCTCAGCTAAAGTGAGCGGACTATCGTTTACTCCATCGCCATCATGATCTTTTTTATATGCGCCACGGCTTAAAGATTCGCCAATTCTCCAAAAATGCAATTTGGCACCCCATGCATCCTTTGAATAATTAACTGTTAAATGAAGGTTGTTGTTAGGTTGTGAGCTTTCCATGGTACGACGTTCTTGATTATTAAATAAAGTCGCATCGGCGTTTAAAATATCAGCCAACCCAGAAGGTGATCTTACTTCTGTAATTTCTGTAGATGTCATGTTGTATGCTAAGTTTAGGTCAACCATTCCCATTGAACTAAGATCGACAGAATAAGCTGCCATGATATCAACACCTTGTGTTTTAGTATCTACACCATTGAAGAAAAACCGTCCGCTGGTTGCTTCTGGCACTCCACTACTGGCTAATAATGCTGCAACTTTTTGACCAAGTTCACTATCGCCGGCAGAGAAATTTCCTGTCATCACAATCCGATCCGTGATATTAACCATGTATCCATCAACGCTGAGTCTTAATCCTGAAAAATTGGCTGAGATGCCACCGCTCATATTGGTGGCTGTTTCTGGCTTCAACTCTGTTGCACCCAGAGCTTGGGAAAATGGATTATCAACAGGAAAGTTGCCTACTTCAAAAGCTAAAGTCTGACCATAAGTTGATGATGCAGGGTCATCATCTAACATGAAGTTGGTTGCCACTTTTGATTGAAAGGCTTGTGCAAGAGCAGGGGCTCTAAAACCCGTGCTTGCTGCACCCCGAAGAACAATAGCATCGGATAATGCATAACGTAGCGAACCTTTAAAATTTACAGTAGATCCAAAGTCACTGTAATTTTCGAAACGAAGAGCTCCGCCAAACCTCATTCCGTCAATGAGTTCTCTTTCTACATCTGCATATCCGGCAAAACTGCGGCGATTTGCATCTTGTGTTGCTGCAGCATTCGAAGGTCTAAAACCACTAAAACATTGGCAACCACCACCTGCGGTAGCACTGTTTACACCTAGAATGGTTGTATCGCCATAAGCAACGCCATTTGTGTCTGATGCTGTAGTATAAGCATCCCAACCTGCAATGTTAGTTCCTGCTTGACCATTGGCGTAGGATGCTGTTTCACCAGCATAAATGCGATATTGTTCATCACGCATTTCTGCACCAAAAGCCACATCCATTCCTGCCATTTCAGTGGTAAAATCAAGATTTGTTGTATTTTGTTCAAACTTGAAACCGCCAATATCATAGCTACGAAGTTGTTCAGGGCCATAAGATGCATTGGTACTTTTCATGAAAAAATGAAAATCGTTGATACCATATGTGTTACTCAAATCATAGGACATACCACCAATAACCCCTTCCATACCGAAGGAATTAGAATAATCTGTAACTGTGGGTTGAATATGAGGAACAAATCCAGTTGGATTAGAACTTAACCAGGTTTTATTTCCTTGATTTGGTTTACGTGTATAACAACCAGTATCAGCATGTCTAACCGTATATCCACCGAAGGAATAAAAACGTTTATTCCCCATGGGTAATTCAGAATTATACATTGCCCCATAGTTATTTTTTGCCTGGTCTCCCCAAATCATACGTTGTGGATTAATATACCAGTCACTACCAGGCTGAAGTCGTCGTGTCTCAGCTTCGTCATCTTCCCATAAATCTGAATTGACTTCGTACAAACGACTAGCTTGGAAGCCAACTCTATTTGATGCTTCTTTTGTTCGCGCTTCACCAGCAAACATGATATATCCTTCATCGCCAACTGAAAAACTGCGGTTATACTGTACTTGCATCTGCCTACCATCTGTTCTAAGATAATCTTCACTTCCAGTAATATGAGCTTCGCTACCTGCAGTAAAGTTTTTATTGATATCTATATTTCCAGTCGGATTCCATTCATAACGTTGGCCATTTCCAACCCAATCATAAAGATTGGCATTTTCTGGAATAGCTTCAACAATATGGTTATTTTCACCGAAATAAACTGAAAAATTGCCACCATCAGCTTGTGATTTTAACACGATATTAATCACACCAGCAATGGCATCTGAACCATATTGTGCTGCAGCACCATCACGGAGAACTTCGATTCGTGAAATAGCAGCTGCAGGAATGGCATTTAAGTCAACACCTGTGTCACCACGACTTGGACTATTGTTCACATGAACCAATGCCGTTGTGTGACGACGTTTCCCGTTAATAAGAACTAAAACTTGTCCGGATGAAAGTCCACGCAGTGTCATGGGGCGTACAGAATCAGACCCATCGGAAATAGTTGTTTTTGGCATGTTGAACGATGGAGCAAGTGCTTGAAGAATCTGACCCGTTTCAGTAAATCCAGCTCGCCGAATTTCTTGAGCAGTAAACACATCTACCGGAACAGCTTGATCTTGCGCAGCATGAGAAAAGCGAGATCCAATGACGGATACTTCCGATGCGGATAAAGCAGAAGAAGCTAAGGAAAAATTCACAGTAGCACCTTCAGACCCAACATTTACAGATTTACTAGATGAGCTATATCCAATAAAGGATGCTCTTAGACTATAGGAGCCGGTTGATACGCCAGAGATGGAGTAACTCCCGGATGCATCCGCTGCTGCACCCATATTTGTACCATCGACAGTGACATTCGCACCTGCTAGGCCATTACCATTTTCATCGG
>JAPYSZ010000080.1 GCA_029941645.1 Candidatus Poseidoniia archaeon | reverse complement strand
ATATGATGGTAATTGATAATGCTACAGGTAGACAAAGTTTAGTTCAATCTTTTGACTTGATTAGTTGGTGGATTTTTATTGCAGCAATGCATTTGGACGAGACTCCAATCTACGATAAAAACTAGAACGATACTATTTTGTCAGATTCTTCTACTAATTCCATAAGATCATTCATAGTAGACATAGGACATATTGGACTTCCTTCCTTATTTCGTGATACTAGGCAAGTACCACAAGCAAATATTTGTCCATCATTGTCAACATACTTGTTTAATTCTTCTATTACATTAAACTCTTCATGAACGATTTCAACGCACTCTACACCTTTTCCAATCAAAAAGGTTCGAACATCATGACCTTTATTTAGCGAAAAATTACCAAACCGAAAGGCATTCCAGACGGTCTCTGGATCAGTTTGGCTTATTACAATTCCTACTTTCATTGTTTAACCTTGGACCCTGTCGGAAGACAGGGTCACTTGAGGCATTTGTTCTACTTGCTTAGTTCTTTCTTCTTGCTACTGCAATAAGACCTATTGCCAAAGCAGAAACAACTAGTGTAACACTAGGCGAATCATCTTCAGGTTCTGGGTCTGCCGCCTTGTTCAAGTCATCTACTCCAGTGATTGTAGGTGAATCTGCCGAAGCGAGGATTCCCTGTTTGCTTGAGTAGTAGGCTCTTGAGAAGTCTGTCTTCTCAGCTCTCTGTGCAGTCTTTGTCATTGCAGACAAAGTTGCATCGTAGTCAGTGTATCCGAAAGCTAAGAGATCATCCCATGTCTTTTCAACCATTGTAGCGCTTAGGTTCTGGTCGTATCCCGCAGCTATCTTAGCAGCTATAGCCGAGGCTATGTCAACGTCAAATCCTACCATATCGGTCGTATTGTCAGTATAGCTCTCAAATGGTGGATAAAAAGGATCAGTACCGAAGACTATAGTTCCTGCAGCCAATGCGTCAGCTAGCTTGCCTGTTGCATTTGCAGGATATGCATCTGCAGTATTTGCATCGGTATCATCGGTTAAGACAACAATTTCATCTCCAAAAGATGCTGCAAAGATAGTGTCATATTCACCAGAGTCGATAATCTCGCCTAGGGCGACATTAATGGCTGCTAGTAAATCACTTTCTCCAGGAGCAACCCCGATACCGAAGTCCTCTTCACTGAATGAACCTGCAATTGTTAGTCCATTTGTGTCAGTTTGGTAGAACTTTAGTGTTGGTAAATCACCAAGAACAAAGTCTACGTCTCCTTGCTCTAATGCTGCTATTGCGAGATCGATGCTATCGTATCCCATAACGTTGGCATTTGGCAGGCTCTCTGCAGCATACGTATCAGAAGTAGTCCCTGATTGTACGCCTAACGTGTAGTTTCCTGTTGCTGCACTAGCTGGTATTGCTGCTACCAGTAAGGTCGCAACGAAAACTGCCGTCATAATTTGGCTTAGTTTCATTTTTTGCCTCAATTATTGATTGCTTCTGCTATATATAGTGTAGAGGTCAGATATTTGTTTATAATAGAGGCTTAGTGCAAATCTATGAAAAAATTTGATTTTCCATCTTTATTTAGGTCTCATAGAGTTTTTTCAATCAATATTATCATAGTTATTTGTATTTTAATTCCATTGTTTTTTGTTCCGTCATCACCTTCGGAAGAGAAACCAGATACAGGATGGGATGGGGTTCCCATAGAAACTGACTTTGATCTTAATGACGTCGTGACAATTAATGCTACTTCAGCCCTAGCTATTGGTGAAAGTGGAAAAATATTCTACACTGAGAATTCAGGTAATAATTGGTCGGTGGAAGATTCTGGAATAATACAGGATCTCAATTCGATAGAGTTTGTAGATGTTCCAATTGCAGTGGGAGATTCTGGAGTCGTAATTGTCAAGGACGGAGATAGTTGGTTTGACAATTCTATAGTAGGAGCTAGTAATCTGTATGATGTTTCTGTAGTTAATTATCAGTCGTTGAACGATTCACTTGTATTTGTTTCAGGTATGGGTGGTGAAGTCTGGAAATGGTATAATAATTCATGGATAGATTTGTCTTCAGTAACTGGTGTTAGTTCGGATATTTATGGCATTGATTTTGTTAATGAAACACATGGAATTGCTGTTGGTGCAAGTGGAGTTATTATAGGAACTGAAGATGGAGGTGCATCTTGGGAACCTCGGGATGTCCCAGAGGCGGTTCAGGGATTCTCATTTTATGACGTCGCATTTATCAATCCAATAAGGGCTTTTGTTGTTGGAGAGAATGGTACACTTCTGAGGAGTAGTGGTACTGGTGATTCAGCCATAGGCTACAATTGGTTGGTTTGGGATACAGGTTCATCCAGTACGATTAACTCAATAGGTTATTCATCAATCAACAAAGTCTGGATTGTTGGCAATGATAATTTTATTGCTTTAACAAAAGACGGGGGTAAATCGTTCTATAATCAGTCCCAGCCCCAGACTATCGACACTGATTTTTCGGGAGTTAGTTTTGTTGATGGTTCTAATGGATTTATGGTTGGAGAATCTGGAATTGCTCTTTATACTAATAGAGAGGGAATTGATCCTGCACAGTTAGATACTGCAATAAAGTTTGATACATTCTGGGTGTATGCTGAGTATGCTTATCCTTTTTTGAAAGAGGGGATGATTAATACATTAAAAATAATTTTTCTGGCAATTTTTATGGGTTTTTCAATTGGTGTGACTTTAGCAGTTTTCAAGACTTCTCAGTCGAATATTCGTATTCCGTTATCAATGCCTCGTGAGGATGGAACATGGAATTTTGTAAATTTCAATCCATTACGATTTTTCGCAACGATTTATACCGATATATTTAGAAATACGCCACTTTTGGTACAATTCTTTTTCATCTATTTTGGTTTAGTAGAAGTAGGTATAGATCTTACATTTGAAGGAATTTTAGGTGAAGATAGAGCCCTTGAAAGAGCCTATGGAAGCGCAGTAGTCGCATTGGGTTTGAATTCAGGAGCTTATCAGACTGAGATTATCAGAAGTGGGATTCAAGCTATTCCTGTAGGTCAAATGGAGGCTGGTCGAAGTATTGGTTTGACATATCTTCAGTCAATGCGATATGTTGTTTTACCACAGGCCATTCGAATAGTTATTCCACCACTAGGTAATGAGACCGTCAATTTGGTTCTAAATTCATCCTTAGCCTCAGCTATTGGTTTTGGTGAAATAACTCGTAAGGGTCGATTATTGATATCTCTAACTTTCGAGACTTTCTGGACATGGGGTTTGGTTCTCATCTTTTATTTTGCTATAACCTATACTTTGGCAAATATACTGAAATATGTAGAAAAGCGTCTGAAGATTCCGGGATTAGGGCTTGGAGGTGAGGAATAATGTCTGAAGATGAAACTCCAGTTATTCGCGTTAAGAATTTGGAAAAGATATATACTGGTGGAGTTCACGCAGTTAAAGGTGTAAGTTTCGATGTTTTACCTAAGAAAGTTGTAGTTATCATAGGGTCATCAGGAAGTGGGAAGTCTACTGTTTTGAGGTGTATAAACCGGCTAATTGAACCTACAGAGGGTGAAATCTTTCTTGAAGATGTTCAGATTAATTCTCCTTCCACAGATATTAATGAAATCCGTTCAGAAATAGGGATGGTTTTCCAATCATTTGAATTGTTTATGCATCTTAAGGTTTTAGACAATGTAACATTGGGTTTGACAAAGGTTAGAGGCTATTCCAAAGAGAAGGCAGAAGATATTGCTAAAGATGTTTTAGCTAAAGTGGACATGTCCGATAAGATAGATGTTTATCCGGGACAATTATCTGGAGGGCAGAAACAGAGGGTAGCAATCGCTAGATCTTTGGCCATGAGCCCTAAAGTTATGTTGTTTGATGAGCCTACCTCTGCCCTTGATCCCGAATTGATAGGATCGGTTTTGGAATCAATAAAATCGTTAGTGGCAGATGGAATGACGATGGTAATTGTAACTCATGAGATTGGTTTTGCTAAAGAAGTAGGTGATTGGATTATTTACATGGATGAGGGACAGGTTGTAGAAGCAGGTCCTCCTGATATTATAGCGAAACCTAAGACTGAAAGAATGAAGAAATTT
>JAPYSZ010000079.1 GCA_029941645.1 Candidatus Poseidoniia archaeon | reverse complement strand
AATGCATAGCTTTACCTTCAGGTTCCAATAATTTCATGTGATCCCGATTAAGATCAGTTCCATTTGAGTTTCCACGAGTGTTATTATCTCTTCCATCAGGGTTCACCATAACTAGTATTGCAAGATTTATGTTATCCAAGATAGGGTCAATTTCCTCAGGAATTCCACGGGCGAAATGTCTGACCATAAGATAGGCTGAATCAACCGAAGCAGGTTCATTTCCGTGTTGAGCAGCAACAAAGTATACTGTTGGTACTGTAGAATCATAGTTACCAAATTCAAGTAACAATAATGGTTGATGTTTAATGCTGTATCCAATTTCAGTGAAATTTGTTATTCTAGGGCTCTTTTCAAGTTCGTATGTAAAATTGATAATATCAGATGCAGAGGTCTTGTTTTCAGGAATGTCATTCCACAGATCCTCAATTGTCAAATCATAAACAAAACGTTCTTCGATTTCATCATCGTTTCCGAATAGCCCACCAGGACCAGTACAGCCAGTTATTGTTAGCACAATCATCAGTCCAATCGGCACGATTCTACTCATTTCCGTTCAGCTTATTGAGGTAATAGGGATAGATAAAGTCAGGGGTTCATTTCATAAAAAGACCTGAATGGTACAAACTGTGAACAACTCCATAGATTTGGTCGCTTTTCTGATTCTTTCGATAGGAATTATAATTCTATCATATCCTCTATTCCTTTTAGTTATTGAGAGAGCTACTGATAAGAAATCTAGTGATATTCTTTTGGCAGGATTCATAGTTTTGTTAGGCTTAGCTCTTATTATTGCGCTCTGGGCAGTTTATTTTGCTTCTACATCACCTGAGCTTTTGTGGCCCTTTGCAGCGTTCACACTGATATTTCGTTATGTTTCCCCTTTAATTTTAGTCAGACTCATTATGAAATGGCGCACTTCAGATTCAATAATATTGACTTCGTCAGCTAAGATATTTGCAGATTCTTTTTCAGGGATAGCTATGGTTATGGGGACATTTATTTTGTTATCACCCCATATGGAATTTAACAGTTCAGAAAACATTGAATTATTGATAGCAACAGTTTTAGCAATTTTCACTTTTAGTCAATTTTATCTTTACTTGTTTGTAGGTTATATGCGTAAAGGGAATTTGCCTTCAGCCTGGATTTCAGGGTTTTTCATAGGCACAGGTTTAGTGGTAATGGTTCCTCATTATTTAGATGGCTTTGAGTCATATTTTACAATAACTTCATCATTGGGCTGGTTTTCAGGCGCAGTAATAATGCAATATGGCAATGAGGAACCTTATTCTAATTATTTGAAGAAATTGGGTTGGTAAATAATTTGTCTAGTCCACCCCTATTCCGCGTCTATGGCGCACTCATTTTGGTACAGTTAATTTTCGGTTTACACTATCTAACTACTTCAATCATTGTAGAGCGTATTGATGCTCTTGAATGGACTGCAATTCGCATTTTTTTGGCCGGTATAATAATGACCATAATTTTCCGTCACCGAATTCTTAATTTTCCGAAAGGCAAAGAATGGAATTTTCTGATTTTATTATCATTACTTGGTATCGTTCTGAATACGGCATTATTCACTAAAGGCTTGGAATATACTACACCAGCCCATGCATCTTTGATGAGTTGTATGATTCCAGTTATGACTCTTCTTTTCGCCTGGTTTTTGGGTAAAGAAGATATGAATAGATACAAGTCTTTATCAATAATTATTGCAATGAGTGGAGCTCTTATTCTATTTGGAATAGATGATTTGGATATCAGTAGTGATTTGTTTATTGGAGATATTCTTATTTTCATAAATTTTTCATGTTTTGGTCTTTTCCTTGTTTTATCTAAATCTATGATAAAACATCATTCTCCAATGGGTCTTACAGTTCTTGTTATGTCAATTGGATCGATTATACTTCTACCATTTTCAGCTAAAGGCCTTTACTTCAATTATGATTTATGGTTAATTCAACCTTGGTGGATTTGGTTTGCAGCATTTTATTCAATATTCTTTGCTACTGTGGTAACTTATTCCTTGAATTATTATGCCATGGGTTTTGTTGAATCTTCAAAGGTAGCTCTTTTCATATATTTGCAACCTGTTGTTGCAGGCACGCTTTCAGTTTTATTAGGAAGAGATGAAATAACACTTAGATTGGTAATTTCTAGTGTACTTATTTTGTTTGGTTTATTATTATCTACAATTGATACTAAATCAGCTTCTGAAGTTAGCCAATAAATTATCGAGACTCTTTTTATCAGGTCTCATCATTTTGTCAGGCAAATTAGCTAAAGGAGTATCCACTAAATTTTCGTTTTCGTCTAACGTTGCTTTCCCTTCTTCAAAATAAAGTAAACCAGTCACATGTTTTTCACCGACATCAGCTTTGTGAATAGCTTCAAGAGCCATAACTCTGTCTGAAACGTCATGTTCTTCACTGATGGTTTCTAGTCTAATATAGGATCCATCATGCAATTTTACGTCCTTGTATCCACCAGAAGGTACTTCTACTTCTTCGATGGGGTTAAAATGAGGAATGTAATCTAAAGTATGAAGTTCGATATCATTATTTTTCACATATCCGTATGATTTTAATGATTCTTCATTATTATTGAAAGTTACACAAGGTGAAATTACATCGATTATAGCCATTCCTCGATGTGACATTCCCGCCCTTACAAATGCAGTTAATTGTTTTCTTGACCCTGAAAAAGAACGAGCTACAAAAGTGCAGCCAAGATTGATTGCCATTGCACAAAGATCGATTTCTTTCATTACATTTGGTGTTCCTTTTCTCTTTTGGGATCCTTCTTCTGCTGTTGCTGAATATTGTCCTTTTGTTAAACCGTAAACACCATTATTCTCGATAATATAGAGCATATTCAGATTTCTTCGAATAGCATGAATGAATTGTCCAATTCCAATACTTGCCGTGTCACCATCACCTGAAACTGCTAAGAAATTAAGATCCTTATTTGCCATATTAGCACCAGTTGTGACAGATGGCATTCTGCCATGCGCTGTATTGAATCCGTGACTTTTATTTAGGAAATATGCAGGGGTTTTACTAGAACATCCAATGCCCGACATCTTGGCAATTCCTGCAGGCTCAATTGCATTTTGCCAAGCAGCATTGATTACAACACTAGAGATTGCATCATGCCCACACCCTGGACAGAGCGTTGATTTTACTCCTCGGTAGTCATCAATGGGCAAATTTATTTTATTTACTTTTTCTCCCATTATACGACCTCAAATGATTCTAATGTGCCTATTATGGCTTCCGCATATTCTTTAGCTTTTGGTGGTAATCCATCACTAAAGGCAACTGAATACAATTTTGGAACTAAATCAGTTGCGATTTCTTTTCGTAGGATTCCATACATTTGCCCATCTCTATTAATCTCGAGAACAATAATTTTGTCATGCCTTCTAACAAATTCATCTATCTCTAAAGATAGTGGTAGTGCTCTAACTCTGCATTGTGATACTTTCATTCCTGTAGATTCTAAGATATCATCTATTTCTTGAATTGTATTTTCCATTGAACCGTAATAAATTATTCCAACATCATGTTCTTTTTCTTCTTTCATTATGGGTTGTGGTAAGTCGCCTCTTGCACCTTCTATTTTCCTTTTGAGACGAGTCATGTTGTCTCTGTAAATTGGACCTTTTTCAGAATATACTCCATCTTCATCATGTCCAGTTCCTCTGGATAAGATCGGTTCTAGGCCACTGCCCGGTAAAGTGCGGTATGGTATTCCATCTCCGTCTACATCACGATACCTTCCATAATTCTTTATTTTAGCTAAATCTTTCTTTGTTCGTAAAACTTTACCACGATTTATAGGTGTATCTGGATATTTGAATCCATTAGAAACCCATTGATTCATTCCCAGATCTAAATCCGTAAATCCGAAAACCATAGTTTGGTATTTTTCCGCATAATCAAAAGCTTTCCAGCCGAATTCAAAACATTCATCTACATTTGCAGGGATTAGAACAATATGTTGAGTATCTCCATGGCTTGCTTCATACAGCATAGAAATATCGCCCTGCTGAGTTCTTGTTGGTAAACCTGTTGAAGGACCAACACGTGCAACATCCCAAATCACACCAGGTATTTCAGAATAATAAGATAATCCAATTAGTTCAGACATTAACGAAATACCTGGCCCACTTGTACATG
>JAPYSZ010000078.1 GCA_029941645.1 Candidatus Poseidoniia archaeon | reverse complement strand
TTCTAATTGCTGAAGGTGGGAAAATTCATGAAAATCATACCAAACTAATGGAGGCGATGGAGTAATGGAACCTATTACATTAAGTGGTTTAATTGTATTAATTACAGTCTTTGCACTTGCTATTTTTTTAGGATTTGAATTAATTACAAAAGTTCCTCCTACTTTACACACGCCACTGATGTCTGGCGCTAATGCCATCTCAGGAATTACAATTGTTGGAGCTTTGATTTTCTCTAATACGGATTACAATGATGGAAATCCAGGATTTGCGGCATGGCTTGCTTTTTTCGCACTAATTTTAGCTACAATCAACGTAGTAGGTGGGTTTGCTGTAACTAACAGAATGCTGAATATGATTGCTGGTAAGAGAGGTGGAAAATAATGGATGTCGCAGTTTGGGATATTGGATATTTAATCGCTTCAATTTTATTCATTCTTGGATTGAAAAAATTAGGTCATCCTCGCACTGCTCCTACTGGTAATCTGTATGGTGCCACAGGTATGCTATTGGCCATAGTAGTAACGATTGCCCAAATGGATTTTGGATTAACAAATAATTTCATACTAATTGGTGCTGGATTAGCTATTGGTGGATTGATTGGATATGTTATGGCTGTACGAGTACAGATGACTGGTGTGCCCGAAATGGTTGCGTTGTTTAATGGATTTGGAGGTGCGGCAAGCGCACTTGTTGCAGCTTCAGAAGTGTTTAGACGAATAAAGCTAAGCGAAGAAGGCGTGACTCCACTTCCAGAAGATTTAGATTTATACGTTGCTTGGACTGCAATCGGACTTTCGGCTCTAGTCGGTTGGATGACATTTACAGGAAGCTTGCTTGCTATGATGAAATTGAAAGGTGGCGTTGAAATATTTGGGAAGTGGTATAGGACTCCAACATGGGGGCCAGAATGGTTGAATTATGTTAAAGGACTGATTTTGATTGCGATTGTTGGATTATTCTATATGACTATAAAAGAACCTGGAAATCAAGATTATGTTATAGCTATTATTGGACTATCTTGTATTCTTGGAATTCTCTTTGTGCTTCCAATTGGAGGTGCAGACATGCCTGTTGTAGTTAGTTTGTTGAATTCTCTATCCGGTATTGCAGCTGCGTTTACTGGATTTATCATTGGAAACAACGTTTTGATAATTGCCGGATCAATGGTTGGAGCTGCGGGTTTAATTTTAACAAATATAATGTGTAAAGCAATGAATCGACAATTAATTGACGTATTGTTCAAATCATTTGGTGGTTCTGATAAAGAACAAGTTACAAGGACTAAAGTTGGATCGGATCCTGAAGAAGTGGCGATGATTTGTGATGGAATATCAAAATGTGTGATTATTCCAGGATACGGAATGGCTGTATCGCAATGTCAACACCAAGTACGTGAATTTGCAGATATTTTAGAGGCAAATGGATGTGAAGTAAAATATGGTATTCATCCCGTTGCAGGAAGAATGCCAGGCCACATGAATGTACTATTAGCAGAGGCTAGTGTTCCATACGAAAAATTAATTGAAATGGATGATATAAATTCAGAAATGGCAGAATGTGATGTAGCATTGGTCGTTGGGGCAAATGACACTGTAAATCCTGTTGCAAGAAGTAATGAAGGACCTCTGGCAGGAATGCCTATAATTGATGCAGATAAGGCAAGAGTTGTTGTTATGGTAAAGAGATCTTTGTCTGTTGGTTACGCTGGCGTCGATAATGACCTTTTCTATGAAGATAAGACTATGATGCTATTTGGTGACGGGAAAAAAATGATGACTGAATTAATATCTTCTATGAAGGAACTTTAGACAAAACAATAATTAGTCAAAGATAATTAGGAACATAATGTTAGAGGAAATAATCATTGGCCTTCTAATAATCACAATTATTTTGATTAGTTTCAGCCTCTACCTTAATCACCAAAGAGGATTGCAAATTAGCGATTTGCCTCAAACCGAACCTTTGAGTTTTGAGGATACACAAAATGCAATTAAAATTCTTACTAACGAGGATGTTACAAATGCTTTAAATGCTAGTTTAACGAAACAAGGGATTAGTGAAAAAATAGGAGCTTTTACAGAACTATCTGAAGATATGGAAGAAGCAATTAAACAATTTAACCAAATGGTAGCTAGTAAGAGTCAAAGAGCTGGATGGGGGGAATGGCAATTGGATGAGGAACTTAGTGCCGCATTTCCAGAAGTTAATATTCGTAAGAAAGTTAAGGAATTGGGTAATCTAATACCTGATGCGCATATCAGGACTCCAGATGGTAAAATTTTAATTGTTGATTCAAAGTTTGTTTACAGTACTTATGAACAAATACTAAACACTCCCGAAACTCGTACTGCAACCATTGAAGGTTTACGTAAAACATTTAGAAATGACGTCGAGACACATGTTACAAAAATTAAGAATGATTACGTACAACCTGGAAAAGGAACTCATGAATTTGCTTTTATGTATATACCTTCTACAGCTGTTTATGAATTTCTAGTTGATAAGGAACCTGGATTAGTTAGAAGGGCTGCTTCGCAAGGAGTTGTAATAAGCTCACCAATGACTCTCATGGCAAACATGCACATGCTTGAGATTGTAAGAATGGCACTAAATATGACTAATAAGCATAATGAGATACTAGATGCACACCTACGAATACAAAAAATATATAAAGACTTTGAACAGCTGTACAGTACACTAAAAGAGCATATCAAAAAAGCAAATAATAAGACGGTTGAAGTTACAGGTAAGGTTAATGAAATGAGTGCTGAAATTAATTCTTTATCTTCACTTGATAAATCAATTGAAGAAAGTTATGATGACTAATATTCTATTATGAAAATTATCCTAGTTGAGCCGCAACATCCTGGTAATGTAGGGGCCGTTGCTCGTGTAATGGCTAATTTTGGAATCAACGATTTGGCACTAGTCAAAGGCTGTGAAATAAACGACGACGGATATGCAAGATCAAAATCCGGTAGACCAGTTCTAGAGAATCTTAAAAGATTTGAAACTATGAAAGAAGCATTGGCAGATTGTGATATTGCAATAGGAACAAGCGGAATAAAAACCGAAGGAGACAAGAGATGGTTTAGAGCTCCTAAAAGTGTAAAGAAAATAATTGAAATAATTGAAGACAGAGAGAATCCTGCCTTGGTCTTTGGAAGAGAAAATTATGGATTATACAAAGAAGAATTAGCACTATGTGAAGTTACCTTAACGATTCCTACAAATCCTGATTATCCTATTCTAAATTTGTCACATGCTGTTGGAATTATACTTTACGAAATAAAGCGTAAAGAAAAAGTGAAAGGACCGAAAAAACGAAAGGCTGTATCCCAAGAAGAATTCGAAAGACTCGTAGAAAGAATAATGAATATGCTAGAGGATAGTAGCTATCCTAAGAGGAAATTAGCTAGGTCTAAAACAACACTGAGAAGGCTTATTTCTAGAGGGAACCCTGATGAAGGTGAATATGAGAATTTAATGGGAATATTCAAGGCAATAAAAGAGGGAAACAGATGACCTATGTTTTAGTTACTGGACCTATGGGAGCTGGAAAATCAACCTTCATACGAAGTTTGCCTAAACCACAAGGAAATTTCATTGTACCTGATAATGTACCCGATATGATGCTAGATTACTCTTGCGAATTAGATAAATTTATGTTCTATGAAATAGATGCACCTACTGCAACGGGAAAAACATGGATTGAATGGCTTAAAGTTGCAGACGTTCAGATTATTGTAGGAAACGGATTAAACGGGCCTGATGAAAATTTTGTTGAGTTATGGGACTATCTTACCCATAATACTCCTGATAAAAATCGAATGATTATCCTGAACCGCACCGATGAAATTAAAAGTGAATGGAAAAATTATTCAAATGAAAAAATTATGTGTGTTGGTATTGGAGAAATAATTGATGAAGAAACTGCAATTGCTGCAAACAAAGATATAATGGCAATCATGAATTATCTAAAGGACAAATATGGATAACGAAAAGAAAAAAGAAAGCCTTGGTTTTCTTTTAGCTGCCGGAAGCAAGATATACGGTGAAAAGAAGCTGATAGAAATGTTAGTGAAACAAGGAGTGCCTAACAAAAAAAACCTTGATGATTTACTAAATGACAAAAATCTAAGATTTATCCACATTACAATGGCCCTTAAGGAATCTGAGGATTTTATTTGGCAATTA
>JAPYSZ010000077.1:2670-4235 GCA_029941645.1 Candidatus Poseidoniia archaeon | reverse complement strand
TTTTAAATATACAAACTCTGAGACTGGCTAATGACTAGTTTATCTATTGAGCAATTCAAGGTTTTTCAAGATTCTAAATCTCAATTATTGGATTGCCGTCCAACTAGTGACTTTGCGTCCTCTTTCATTCTAAATTCTATCAATGCTAGTCTAAACGGTACTTTTGAGTATATGGCTAGTTGCGTTTTTCAAAAGACCAATCCTTTGGTAATTATTTGTGAGGAGGGAAAAGAAGGTGAGGCTCTTCTTAGACTGGAATCAGAAGGATTTAAGGATATATCAACATTTAACTTTGAAATATGGAAAAAAGAAGGAGGTAAAACTTCATCTATTGTTAGATATTTGGCTAGTGAAGCTCAAACTTACATAGATTCTATGAAGGATGTAAGTAATGCCGAAGATTGGGAGGTCTTACACGTTAAAGGGACATCTAGCGTACCACTTATTGATTTAATTAATGATTTTAGCCTTATTTCGGAGGGAGATGTACTCTATTGTGGTAATGGTCATAAATCAATGGCTGCAGCATCATTTCTAAAAATTAAAGGAGTAAATGTAACAGATATAATTGGTGGTCTGAGTGCAATGTTAGTAGAGGCACCAGATTTGGAGATATAATGACAGAAAAAGCATTTTCTTTTTTGCCAATGCCAGAACGTTCCAGTAAACCTCGAACAGATGGTATGACTATGTGTTTAGATCAAGGACTGGGTCTAAGATATACTGAAGATTTACTATCTATTTGCTCAGAATATGTGGATCTTTGGAAACTTGGTTGGGCTACAACACAATTACAGCCCTTGGATATTGTTAAGAAGAAAGTTGAATTATTACGCTCAAAAAATATTTCAGTTTGTAATGGAGGGACATTATTGGAATTGTCTGAGCATCAAGGTAAGGCTGAAGAATTATTTTCAGAACTTGTAGAAATGGGATGCGATGCAACCGAGATTTCTAGTGGAAGTTTAGATATTGATTCAGATAGAGTTGTAGAACTTATACATAGTGCTAAGGAAAAAGGTTTAAGGGTATTCTGTGAAGTTGGTAAGAAGTTACCGGAGAAGGATTTTGGGGCTAAAGAATACAATAGGCTTATGCGGAAATATTTAGAAGCAGGAGCTGGAAAAGTGATACTTGAAGCTAGGGAATCTGGAGTTAGTGTAGGTATAATGGATGATGATGGCAATCCTCGTGAATTAAGAATGAAGGAGGTTCTTAGAGATATTGACCCAGCTAAAGTGATTTTTGAGGCTCCAAGAAAATCTCAACAAGTGTTCTTTTTGAAAAAGTTTGGACCCGAAACAAATTTAGGTAATATTCATCCAACTGATGTTATATCTGTTGAAACATTGAGGCGTGGTCTCAGAGGAGATACAATAGATGATTTTTATTTTGTCATAGTTGATCGTCACTTGAAAAAGCAGGGTCGTAAATAGTTCAATGAGAATAAGTATTGAGCATGGTATTGATGGTGCTAAGTTAGCAGTATCAAGGAATGATTCGATAATTATAGTAGATACTATTAGGGCTTCAACAACGTATGTCAATGCATTTGCAAGTGGAGC
>JAPYSZ010000077.1:0-2570 GCA_029941645.1 Candidatus Poseidoniia archaeon | reverse complement strand
TCAGGAAGGTTGGGAGAAGAGGTTGTAGAAGATACAATATGTGCAGAATATATTAAGCATAAATTTGTTAATCCTTCAAGTTCCTTTAGGTTATCAGATGCTCAGATATCAGAGAAATGCCGAACTTCTCCAAGTTACAAAATGTTAGAAAGTGCAGGTCTAGAAAATGACTTTAATTATTGCATGAATATTGATTCACATTCCTTAGTTCCTATCTTAAAAGATGATGGATTTATCTTGATTTAATTCTAAAAATATCAGTACTACCGCAGATTCTACATTCATTATTTTTGTTATCTTCAATATGATTACAAGCTGAACATTTGAAGATCCACTTTCGTAGTTCTTCTATTTCATTTCCACTACAAGATACAAACTTTATTCCGGTGTAAAGAGCCACATTTTGAATTGCAAAATCATCTGAAACAACAATGCCTTTCAATTCATAAGCTAATGCTAATATTTTTTTGTCAACGGATGATAAAACATCTAAATCTCCCGTTTCATTTGCCTTACCTACTATCCATTCTTCTGATGTTTTATTTGGTTCTATTATATCTAAATTATGTTCTTTGAGATTAGAGTGATATTGTATGCTTTGTTTATTTATTAGTTCTTTTTCTATTTCAGGTATTGTCACTAGTCTTCCATTGGGGTGCTTTTGTGTCAAGAATGCACAGCTGTCTAAAATAATCCAAACATCGGTTTGCATGTAATAGCCCTCCAAATTATTGGTTTTGTCAAACGGTTGAATGATGCATTGATTAATGAATCTGGTGATCTAAACATCATTCCACCCCATGCCATACCTCTTTTTGAATATTTCATTACTTTTCCCATCTGTAAATTCCATCGCTTTTGATACTCACTAAGTGCAACTTTAGATTCAATATGTTCAGCAATTACTTGTCCCGCAATTCTACCCCCTATCATTGCCGTTGTTATTCCAGCACCGTTTGATGGCAAAACCATGCCTGCAGAATCTCCAACTAACATATAGTTTCCTTTTGTAAAATTACGGATACTTCCGGACATGGGTAAGACACCGCCTCCTTTGTAAGTAATTTTACCTTTAAATCTTTGAAAAAAGTCTTGAGCCATAGTGTTCAAACTTTTTCCTTTTGAGAATCTGGTTTGAATTCCTATTCCTATATTTGCCCCTCCTTTTTTTGGTATCATCCATGCATAACCTCCTGGTGCTGTTGAACCAAAATAAAGTTCTACTATATTCTCAAAATCGCCTTCCATTATTACAAAATTAACGGCAATATTAAGAGAGTTCTCAGTCCAGAATTTTTTACGGAGAGGGTCATGTGGACCTCCACATCCAACGATAATTTTTGCATTTAATTTATCCCCATTCTTTAGAAAAACGGTATTTTCTGATATGTCATTTACTCTTGATTCGGTAAGATATTGGGCACCATTTTTTTTTGCAACTTCAACGAGTTTTTGGTCATGTATTGGCCTGTAAAGAATTTGTCCTTTAAATGGATAAACTAATCTTTTCCCTGAAGGAGTTACTAGATTCATCTCATTTGTTCTCCTTGAGATAGCTTCTTTTGGTGTTTGAAACAATTCGTTGATATTAGGAACATCAGGGCATAAACGCCTTAACTCTTCATTGGTAGGGACCAATTCACCGCATTGCAGTGGATTACCAATTTCTTTTCGCCTATCTATAACTAGTATTTTTGCACCACCTTTTGCAGCATATCTAGCGACAGTACTACCTGCAGGTCCCCCACCAATAATTATGGCATCCCAAATGTCATCCATTAGTCTTAATGGCCTCTCTAAAATATATTTTTGTTGAATCATAAGTATCATAAACTCCTCTCGCTGAACACAAATTGTGCAGGCAATCATTTTAACAGCTGGTAAAGGCGCACGTCTTAGTAGCTGGACTGCTAATAGGCCAAAGGGAATGGTTCCACTAGGAAATAGACCTATTTTGGATTATTTGGTAAGTGGAGCAGTTAAAGCAGGTATAAGAGAAATCAATATGGTTGTTGGTTATGGTAAAACTAGTGTTATGTCTTATTTTGGTGATGGTTCATCTTTTGGTTGCAAAATAAGGTACCTTTTTCAGGAAGAATGTACAGGTACTTTAGACGCAATGTTACTTGGATTCGAAGGAATAGTGAATGATTTTCTTCTAATTCCAGGAGATAACTATGTTTCAGTAGAATCCTTTAGAAATATTGTTAGTGTTAATGGGCCCGTACTGCTTTCTGGTAAGGCAGATAGGTGGTCCAAATGGGGTGAAATTGAATTAGAGAAAGGAATTCCAAAAATTACGTTTGACAATCCCGAAGCTTACGGTCGTATACATTTTACAGGAATCTTAAAAATGAACCGGAAAATCGGAGAACAATTAATCAAAGTAGGTGGACGCCATATTGGTGATGCCCTGCAAAAATTAGTTTCAAAGGTTAATTTTGAGGTCATAGAATCAGAATATTGGCATAATATTGTTTATCCTTGGGATTTAATTTCAGGTAATAGATTGGCATTAAGAGATAATTTGCTCTATCGACATGGAAAAATAGAGAAAAATGTTGTTATCA
>JAPYSZ010000076.1 GCA_029941645.1 Candidatus Poseidoniia archaeon | reverse complement strand
CCCAAAGGTTGAAATTGAAGTTGGGAATGGAGCATAACAATGAAACTGTTTGAAAGTCGAATTGGCCCAAGTGTATTCAAATCATATTATAAGCACGCTGAAAAAGTCTTTGAAACGGTTGAGAGGATGAATGATTGTGTTAAAGCAGCTTGTAAAGGCGAAGATATTAAGGGCCTTATCAAGGCTACATCTAAATCCGAATTAAAAGCCGATAAAATCAAAAGTAAGATAAGAGATATGTTACGCGGCAGTGTAAGGTTGGCTATTGACAAACCAGTCTTTCTGGAGCTTGTTTCGCGCCAGGATAGAATAGCAGATTATGCAGAGAATGTAGTAGAGATTTTGTCTTTCCGAGATTTATACGATAATTCTGAGGCGCGTAAATTAGTTCTAAATTTGGCTGATGCTGTAACTGCAACGGTAGAAGAATATCGAAAGACAGTAGGAAGATTTGAATATCTTTTGGAATCTGCGTTTGCTAATAAAGAAAAAGATATCATGCATCAGTACATAGGTAGAGTCAATGATTTAGAACATGAAACTGATCAAGTGGAAGCTAAGGCAGCAGCATACGTATTCACAAATGGAGATGATCAACCTTTGGCAGCAGCTCACATGTATCGTTTAATTCAGAGACTTGACGATGTTGCTAATGCTGCGGAGACTGCGGCCAATAGTCTTCTTCCAATAATATCAAAATAGCGAAATATTATTTGTCCACTCCTTGAGTGGCTTTCGTGAATCTCGACATTCCATTGTATTCGCAGTCCATGGATTTTAGTTGCGGCTCAGCTTGCGTTGGCATGGCTCTAAAATATTTCAATTTTATAAGTAAGATGGATAGAGATCTTGAAGTGGAATTATGGCGGGAAACAAATGCAGTTGAAATGAAAGGTGCTGGAAGATATGGGGTCTGTGCGCCACTTTCAGTGAGAGGCCTTCATCCACATATCATTACAGATAATCCTGAACTAGGTTTGATTGAAAGGGCTAAAACATATATTAAATCTAATGGAGGAAACGAAGTTTACCTAGAATTTTTCCATGATATGCAAAAGCGCGTCTGTGCTCTAAATGGAACAACTCAAGAAGTACGTAAGCCAAATTTACAAGACATTCGCGAAGCACTTCAGGCAGATCGAGTCTGTATTGCTTTAGTTTCTACCATTATTTTTGAAGAGGAGGATGAAGATATTCCGCATTGGATAGTTATTACAGGAGAAGACAATGGGATTCTTACAGTTAACAATCCAATTGATGAAGATGTTGGAAAGTCCCATAGACCAATTTATTTTGATGATCTTTATACAAATGTAGAGATGTATAAGGAGACAACATTAATTACGGTTGGCAAAAAATCTCTCAGTAAAGATTTAGTTCCAGAACCTGAATTATCAACCAAATATTTAGAATACGTTCGTTAAATGTAAGAATAAAGGATCAGGTAGATTCCTACGATTATCATTATGACTCCACCAGCCATCTCAATTTGACGAGTAGATGCTTTCATTCTATCTACAATAGTACTTTCTGATGCAGCCACCATCATAGTAAATGCAACCATTAACGCGCCTGCAGTAATTGAGAAAATAAGAAAGACCAAAAGTCCGGTGATTATGCCTTTCCCTATACTGGTAACTAGTAAACCGATAACAACAGGCGCTACACAACCAGCAGCTGCAGAACCGTAAGCAACACCATACCAGAAGAGCCCAACTCTTGTACCTGCTGCATTATCAGAGAAACTGAATTCTTTTCCAGTGATGGTATTGATTCCTTTCTCAATCCCATTCTTTGCAGCTTTTATTGGTGTTGAGTTTCCAATTCGTGACAATAAGTTACGGAAAGGTCTAACTATCTTTTCAGAATCATATTCCATTACCATAACTATTCCTAAGCCTGTAAGCAGTAAACCTATCAACACTTCTAAACTACCAAGAATACCACTTTGTGATATGATTTCAGCAAATGGAATTAGCAATATTCCAATTAATAGTAAAACACTCATCAAACCAGCTGCTGCTGATAAACCGTCTGGTAAAGTTTCTCTTGCAGCTGTTTCATCAAACTTACCTTTTCTTTGTTTTTTATTTGCAAGGTAAAAAGACATGTATCCTGGGAGCATAGGGAATGAACAGGGAGAAAAAAATACCATTACTCCAGCACCTACTGCAAATAGAAAGATTGAAGATTGTTGGAGATTGACAACACCACCTTGGCCAGTTTGTGCTTTTTTGACTTCTTCTGCAAGTTCATTTTCAGAAATTGGCCCCGTATGAGAATATGTCATCTCTCCTTTTTTATCGATAATAAATATTTTAGGTGTTCCAGTTACTTTGTAATTCAAAGTCACTTCACCTTTATTTTCAGGATCATTGGGATCAACATCTAAGGCGTGTCTCCAGCCATAACCCTCTGCGTAATCCTTTAGCGTTTTCTCACTATCTTCACCAAAAACACTCACAGAAATAATCACAACTTCGCTATTATCCATTTTATTTGAATAAGGTAATATAGCATCTTTCACAAGTTTTTTGCAGGGCTCACAAGTGCTAAACATAAAATCGAGAATTACAATTTTTTCACCTTCATAATCCGATAAAGCGAATGTCACACCTTCGGTGTCTCTTAATCTAAAATCCGGAGCCTCATTATCACCACCTATCATTCCATAGAGGACAACTGCTAAAATTAGCATAACAACAGCTCCAATTCCAAATAGAACTTTATTGTCTAAGATAGATTGGTACCATTCACTTTCACCAACGTTATCTACTAGAACATCCCAATTTGTTTTTTCTTTAACCACTGGGTTTCACCTAGTTTCTTCTTCTGTTTAATCCAATAAAAAGTGCAAATATAGATCCAAGAATTCCAATTCCTGGTGTTTTTTCATCCATTAATCCACCACCAGTACCTTCGAATTGTTTAGATTCGCTAGCTGCAAAACCATGTTTTCCATCGACTAACAAAATACGGTACCAGACGGGGTCTCCACTACTGAATTCAATAGATGCAGTAGCGACATTATTCTCATCTATTTCCATAGGCATTACACCCCATGCTTCATCATCATATGAACCGTTGTGGAAATTGTAAATTACGTAAGCAGAACCAATTCCATCTTCATCTTCTAGAACAGCGCTAACTTCAGCTATATTTCCATTTAATTTTTCATCATAACTAACAACTTTTGGAGGTTCATTATCTTCATCATATGCTGTTGATTTCGGTGTAGCAGAATTAGCAGCTCTTGGTGTGTCCGCACTATTTCCAGTCTTACCGGCGGTTGTAGTTCTTGAATCATCATCATTATCGTAAACCACAGCTACAACAGAAATTTTTGCAGGATTAATGGGTGTAGGAATAGGATGTTCACCTTCTTGGGGATTTCCGTCACGATCTTCATGGCCGCTTGGATACATGATAGTATCTGGAATAACCCATTCTACTTCTTGTGTCCATGTTTCTGCAGGTTGTAATTCAACTTGTACGTCATGTAGCGCAGTTTCACGGAATACATTGTGACTCATGACCTCTTGTCCTTCTTCAGAACTCCAAGCCATTATATCGTCCTCTACAACGAATAGATAGACACTTGAATCTAAAACATCAGGATCAGTAGGAAGATGGAATCCACCTTCACCTAAGTACGTTAAATTGATAGTAAAGATAAATTTGTCTTCACTAAATTCTTGCCACACTCTCAATTCAGTTGGTTTAACGTCTCGTTCTCCACTTTCAAAGTAGTGATCTTTGTATGTATCATAAGTACCATCTCCACCACCAAGCTCTTCAATATAACCACCATCAAATTGAGCATCTGGAGTACCTTGAACTGCATATTCATTGTATCTATCTTTTGCTTCTTGGTTTACAAATTCATCGTCATGATATGCCCCATTTGTTTGATGGAATGAAATGAAAGTTACAGGTTCCGCAGGATCAGTGCGAAATTCTTTCCAAAGTTTTGCAACATCCGGTTCAATACTCATACATGGTGGACACCCTAAGCTTGTAAATTGTTCCATAATTGGCCTATGTGTCCATCCATTAGGATAGTCTTTAGGTCCTTCATTAGTTGCGTTAGTAGGAATAGAAATAGATGAAATAACAAATAGAAAACAAACTACGATTGCCACAAAATTTTGCTTCTTATTCATACAGTCACCTTAGTTAAGGATTATAGTGGACGTATTTTACAGTTGTGTCTAACCTGAACTAGGTCTTCTAGCCCATACAATAAAGCCAGTAACTAC
>JAPYSZ010000075.1 GCA_029941645.1 Candidatus Poseidoniia archaeon | reverse complement strand
CCACGTGGGTTCGCGTCTACGAAAGGGGGGCTATTTAAACATGCTCGAAATGCACGATAATATGGGCATTACAGTATACACCACAGCACCGGACGAAGAGGTTGCAGAAAGAATAGCCAAGGGGTGTGTAGAAGCTGAACTTGCAGCATGCTGTAATTTTTGGCCTGTAAGAACCATATATTCTTGGGAAGGGAAATTGAAAAATGATACTGAGCACATTATATTCATAAAAACAAGTAAAGAAAAATTTGAAGATCTAGAAAAGTATATCGTTAAAAACCACCCCTATTCAATGCCTGCAATCGTGTCCATCCCTTGGGATGATTCACACGAACCGTATCGAAAATGGGTAGAGAAAGATGACTGAATATGACGTGATTGTGTGTGGTGGTGGCCCTAGTGGAGCTACAACCGCATTTTACGCTGCTAAAGCTGGTCTAAAAGTCTTAGTCATAGATAAATCCAAATTTCCAAGAGATAAAGCATGTGGAGGTTTGCTTACTGCTAGGCTTTTTGATGAATTGCCTGAGTTAGAACCTTACATCAAACCGATTATTGAATGTGCCTCAAATGATGTGAACCTCTATTCACCATCAATGAAATACAAGATTGACTTTGAATTTCCGGAAGGGACTCCATGGAATATAACTCGTGAAGTTTTCGATAACGCCGTTTTGGAAGCTGCAGGCGATGTGGGTGCTGAGATAATGACTGAGACTCGAGTAAGTGATTTCGAATTCAATGGAGGTGTGACTGTGAAAACATCAAAAGGTGATTTCAAATCAAAAATGGTTATAGGAGCTACAGGGGCAAATGACAAATTAGCTACAATAGTTCGAGAAAAAAGAAATATCAAGCCATGGAACGACAATCAAATGGGAACTGCGTTGATGTGGGAACCTGTTGTTGGAAAAGAATTTGTAAACGAAAATTATGGCGATAAAAAATCTTTGCTAGTACATTTCAAACCTGGTGGTATCGAGGGATATGGATGGGTATTCCCTAAGAAAGAAATATTGAATATTGGATTTGGCGGATACAATCGAACGATTAAATCTATCAAAGTTAAAGAAATCTGGGAAGACTACATCAATTTGCTAAAGAAAGATGGCTATTTTCCTAAATATCAGAAGACTCCACCTGTCAAAGGAGCGCCTCTACCACTAGGCGGACCTATGAAAGCCACAACAATGGACTATACTCTACTGGTTGGCGATTCAGCAGGAATGGTTTCGCCGTTGTCTGGTGAAGGGATATACTATGGAATGCATGCTGGTAAGCTTGCAATTAAAACAATCAAAGCCGCATTAGAAACCGAAGATTTCTCACAAAAACATTTGGATCAATATCATCGTGATTGGAATGATGTATTTGGTAAAGAATTGAGAGATTTGTCTTTCTTCGCCCTTATCGCACTAAAATTACCTGAAAGAATGGTTTACTATGGTTCACATGATGATAAACTTTGTGAGATTTTTGCAGATCTATTCTTGGGCGTGACTCCAGGTGGCTTAGGAAAGCGAAAACCTATCACTAGATCCATATTCAACTTCTTCAGGCATCCTTATTTCCTGAGATTTTTTAGTTCTTAAGAGCCATTATACGTCTATTCGAAGTAAGATATTCTCCGAATCTATCTAGTCCTTCCTGGATCAATGCAGGTGCATGATTCTTTTGGTAATTCTCCAAGGACTCCCGACTATCCAGATGATATCTGATCGACCAATGGGCCTTGTCATCCTCTGAATCACAAACAAACCATTCCGCGCCCTGAAATCCCTCTATCTCCAGTATCTGTTCTATATGGGGTTCCAGCCATTCTGCATATTCGTCCGCTGCAATGGAATCGACCTGCAAATTTACCTCGTAGACTATCATATTGGCCTAAACGTGAATCTGTATTAATTATCGCTCCATAGACGCTGGATGACGAAGATAATCCAGGAATTCATCAAAACCTTCAGAAGTGAACTATCACAGAAGGATACGGAACACATGATATTCCATGGATGCTGGGACTGGCATTCCTCTGTTCATGGCCACTGGGCACTGCTGGAAAGTTCACATCTGGTAGACGATAAAGAAAATCTGGAATGGGTCTCAGAAAGATTGCAAAGTAAAGATATGGAAGAAGATATTCGGTACCTAAGAGACCATCCTGATTTTGAGATGCCTTACGGTCGTGCTTGGTATCTCCGACTTATGATGCGACTGGAACAATTGACCGGATTTGGCGACTACAAATGCCTAGTACAGGAGATTGCACTGGATCTACGTGAATGGATAGAGAATTCAATGCGAGATCCCTCAATCTCAGAATACAAGAATCCGACATGGGCATTGATACAATTACATACCTGGGCCACTCATTTCGAAGATTCTGAGACTGTAGATTGGGTTGTTCAGAAAACCAAAGAAAATTTCCTGAACCCAAAGGTCAGTATGGATTTAGATAGAGAAGGAAAGGGAGAATTTTTCTCTTTATGGGGGCTTCAAACATACCTGATTTACACTACACATGGTGCTGATGAATTATCAAAATGGTTGGAGGATGATTACAATCTAGATGTGGTAGAAAATCTGAATACTGACCATCATCTTGCTATCAATGCATCAAGAGCCTGGGGATTCTATTCGGCCTACTTGGCAACTTCCGATTCGAAATGGAAAGATGCTTACGATGAACATGTTCAAGCCTCGATAGACCTACATACCGTCTGGAAGGATGATAGACGAGCATATGCTCACTGGGTTCCACAATTTACTTTGTACGCAATGCTAATGGGAAATTAAGCAAAAATACGTTCAACAATCCATGCTGAATCAAACGGCATGATATCTTCATATTCCTGACCTATTCCTACAAACGCTATTGGTTTGCCTATCGCAGAAGTAATACTTAGTGCAGCACCACCCTTAGCATCTACATCCAGCTTAGTCAAAACAACGGCATCAATGCCAACTGCTTCATGGAATTTTTTAGCTTGATCAACGGCATCATTACCTGCCAACGAATCTCCAACAAAGAAAATTAAATCAGGTTTTGCGACCCTCTTAATCTTTTTCATTTCATCCATCAAGTTAGAATTAGTTTGCATTCGACCTGCTGTATCAATCAAAACAATGTCGCGGTGTTTAGCTTTAGCGTGCTCAACTGCATCAAATGCAACTGCAGCTGGATCTCCTCCTGCTTGATGCTTAATGAATTTACAACCTAAACGATTAGCGTGTAATTCCAACTGTTCAATAGCTCCTGCTCTGAAAGTATCTGCAGCTGCCATAACAACACTCTTCCCATTTTCTTTCAACCAATGTGTTATTCTTGCAATAGTAGTGGTTTTACCAGTGCCATTAACACCTACAAATGCTATGATTAATGGGCTATCTCTTTTCTCAAGCAATATGTTGGAATCAAACTCTGATTTCGACAATAATTCAACTAAACTGGCTTTGAGTGCTTTCTCAATTGTTGGTGCAATTGCTGCTTTATTCTCAACTCTAAGGCCAATCAATCGCTTCTTGATTATTTCTTTCATTTCCTCTAATGCTTCCATTGCAACATCAGATTGCAAAAGTGCCAATTCCATTTCCCAAAGAACATTCTCGAGGTGCGATTCACGAATTACTGCGCCACTATCGCGTTCTTCAGGTCTAAAAGACTCATAATCCAAATTCAATTGAGGATCTAATTCTTTTTCGGCCTGTTTACTGGCTCCCAATAATTTATCTCTTAATGTTTTAAACATTAATTAGCACCTCGATTTGAACTCAAGAGTTCTGCTCTTTCTCTTACATCCGCATAATCCTTCTGTGATTTCTGTAAACTTTCTTGATATGTTTTGCCTGCTTCTTCAATACCTTTAAGACGTTTATCTAAACGCTTTATTGAATCTTCACGCGTTGTTTCCAAATAAACTCTAGAACCAATACCAACCAAAACACGATCCAAATCGTTGACATTTGTAAATATTGAAGTATTGTGACCTACAGGTACCATCAATTCCATTCCATCTTTAGAATCCATCATTCCATTCAATGTATCTTGAGCTTGGAAAATATCGGATCTAACATTAGATATTGCTTCTAATTGTGATTCCCAATAACGAATCTGATTCTCATACTGAGGAAGGGCGTCAACTAGTTGTTGAAGTTCTTTCGCAGATTCGTCCATTTTTGTCCATTTAGATGGCTATAAAATAACAATCCCAAAAACGACAAGCATAATTACTAGCCCTCCTGAAGCGAGAAGCGAACTTCGAAGGCAGGGCTGATTAATGATGTTCTGAGCAATTGTTCGCATACATGACTCCATTGGGTCCCCACCGGATTAATGATGGAAGGGACAACCCCGGAGTCTTACATTTCCCGAACTGGGTCAGGGCCCTGAAATAATGATGGTGCCCGTTAAGTTTGGGGCAAAGGTCGCC
>JAPYSZ010000074.1:1400-4521 GCA_029941645.1 Candidatus Poseidoniia archaeon | reverse complement strand
GGCATTACTAAAACCGATGCAATTAAAGCCAAAGTGGCAAATATTACACCGAAAGTTCTTACATTTTGTTCCATTGTTTTCACCTTTTTTGCGTCCTACAAGACCTACACCATAGGCGCAGGGTAACTTGTCTCATCATAACCCGTATTTAAAAAGGTTCTGAAAAACCATCTTCTTAATTAGTAATAATCTTTGACAGTTAAATTTGTTAGGAAAGCTTTTATAGTTGGGCCATTAGCAAAGCTCCCGTATTTATTGTCCGGGGACAGGTCCAAATTTGAGAGAACATTCAAGATTTGAAAAAGCACGCGTCATTGGTGCCAGAGCGCTTCAGATTTCCATGGGTGCGCCAGTAAATATCAAAGTACCTAAAGACATTATCGATCCTGTATTAATTGCACAAATGGAATATGATCAGGATGTAATTCCTATAGATATTGTTGATCGTGAGAAAAAGTGATTATAAAAGACGTTGCAATACGTAGAATTATAGACTCTAGAGGCAATCCTACAGTAGAAGCTGACATTAAAACTTCAAAGGGATTTGGAAGGGCTGCAGCCCCTGCAGGAGCATCGACCGGCACTCATGAAGTTGTAGCTTGGCCTGATGGGAAAGTTTCTAAAGGCATGGAATTTGCTGAAAAAGAAGTTATTCCTAAACTTTTAGGATTATCCACCGACAATCAAAACGAATTTGATAGGTTACTGAAAGAAATTGATGGAACTGAAAATTTTTCTGTAATGGGAGGAAATATTAGTGTAGCATTTTCATTAGCCTGCGCTAAAGCCGCTGCGGATTCCAAAGGAATTAATTTGTTTGAGCACATAAGTGAAAAAAAATCATATTCAATTCCAGCGCCTATGTCTAATGTATTAGGTGGAGGTGCTCATGCAGTAGGAGGTACTGATATTCAGGAATACTTAGTGACTGCTTTTGATGAGGATATAACTATAGCTATTGAAGCTAATGCAATGGTTCACAAAACTGTGAAAACGCTACTCACAGATAAATTCCCAAATATAGCCCTAGGAAAAGGAGATGAAGGTGCATGGGTTGCCCCATTAGAAAACGTTGAAGCTCTCGAAATAGTCATTAAAGCTGCCGACATAGTTGAACGAAAAACTGGTGTGGAAATACGACCTGGTTTGGACATGGCTGCAAGCGAATTTTATCATGATGGAAAATACAGATACAAAGAACAGACCTTAACACCTGAAGAACAAGTAGACTTTGTTTTAGGTTTAATAGAAGAATTTAATTTACATTCTGTTGAGGATCCATTAGACCAAGAAGATTTTGATTCATGGGCGTCATTAACAGGACAAACTGACGCACTGATTATAGGTGATGATCTTTATGTCACAAATCCAGAAAGATTACAAAAAGGAATTGATATGAAATCTACAAATTCGATACTAATTAAACCAAATCAAATAGGTACACTGACGGATACTGAAAATGCTGTAAAATTAGCTAAAAAAGCAGATATGGCGACTGTTATTTCACACCGAAGTGGAGAAACTACAGACACAACTATTTCTCATCTTGGTGTGGCTTTTGGATCTCATGCTATTAAGACGGGAATAATGGGTGGTGAAAGGATTGCAAAGCTTAATGAACTAGTCCGAATCAGCGAGCAATTCCGATGACTGAAACCGAAGCAAAAGAATTGCTGATTGACGAGGATACATTCCTCACTTGTGGAGTTCATATTGGAACCAAACAAAAGAGCAAAGACATGGAGCCTTATGTCTATAAAGTAAGAGATGATGGTCTAAGAATTTTGAATGTAAATCTCACCTCTGAAAAGATAACTGAAGCTGCCAATTTTCTAAAAGGATATGAACCAAATGAGGTTCTAGTTGTTTCAGCTAGGCAATATGGGTGGAAGCCTGCAAAGAAATTCGCTGATGCCTGTGGATTTGTTTGTATAGCTGGAAGATTTACACCAGGAAGATTAACAAATCCTGAAATGCAATTCTTCATAGAACCAAAAATAATTATTCTTACTGATCCGGCAGCAGATGCTCAGGCTTTCAGAGAAGCTGTAAACATTAATATTCCTGTAGTGGCTATGTGCGATTCAAATAATTTGACTTTAAATGTAGACGTAATTGTTCCAGGTAACAATAAAGGCCGTCGATCATTAGCTTTAATCTATTTATTATTAGCAAGAGAAGTGTTGAGAGGAAGAGGTGAAATAGGACCTAAAGATGAACTTGAAGACACTATTGATGATTTCGAAGCTCCTCTGATTTAAACCAAGAGTTTTCTTTTTAAGAACTAATCGATAGCGTACTTGTGTGGCTTTTCGAATTAGTCTATTTCTTCTACTTTTTTCTGAGACTTAGGCTAGAAGTTTCTCTCTATTCTAAAGAGGATTATCGTAACTTAGTTACCTACAGAGCTAGGAAATTAGCAAAACGTTACAATATGAAAATATACTTATATGGAAAACCTCAACCAGGATTTCTAGCTGCTAACCATACAAGCTACTTAGATCCTATTGTTGTACAAGCGATAAAAACCGGTGGCGCCGTTTCAAAAATTGAAGTAAAAGATTATTTACTATTTGGGCCTATTGCAGATAAAGTTGGAATGTTATGGGTCAAACGCGAAAATAGTAAATCCAGAACGGGCGTAATACAACAACTAAATCAATGGGATGCTGTAAACAATCCACTCTGGATTTTTCCTGAAGGCACTACATCTACCTATGGTAATTTAGATCCATTTAAAATGGGAGTTTTCAAAGCGGCTGAAAATACAGGACATATGATACAACCTTTAGTTTTCTGTTATGATAATCCACTGGTAGATTGGGGAAGAACTGGAAAAGAAAAAGATCTTTTTAGTAGTATTATTGATTTTTATAAGGATAATATCAGAACAAATGTCTACTGTTTTTGGATGGAGCCCATGAAAGTAGAACCTGGTCAGGCTAAAATTGTCGCTGATAAATTACATAAGAAAATGCTAATATACATTAAACATTTTGAGAGGCCGAGAAATGAGTAAGAAACGCTGGGAAGATGAGACATTAAAACCAACTTTAGACAAGTATCCTGAAAGAGATGAAGTTAAACTAGATGAAAGAGAACGTCTTAACACTCCAAAAGA
>JAPYSZ010000074.1:0-1300 GCA_029941645.1 Candidatus Poseidoniia archaeon | reverse complement strand
AATCAAGGAGTTGCTCAGAAAAAACTCAAAGGAACTATTCAAAATGATATACTCAAAGAGTACATCGCAAGAGGAACTTACATTTTTCCACCGAAACAGTCGATGAGGTTGACGACTGATGTCTTCGAATATTGTTCTAAAGAATTGCCTCTTTGGAATACAATATCTGTTTCAGGATATCACATAAGAGAAGCTGGTTGCACTGCTGAACAAGAACTTGCATTTACTCTAGGAAATGGTATTGCATATATCCAAGCTGCAATTGATAAAGGCTTGAATCTAGATGATTTTGCCCCAAGAATGACTTTTTTCTTCAATGGACACAATGACTTTCTTTATGAAATTGCCAAATTTAGAGCTGCAAGAAAAATGTGGGCTAATATCATTTCAGAAAGATTTGGCTCTAAAAATGAAAAATCAATGACTATGAAGTTCCATACACAGACTGGCGGATCAACACTAACTGCACAGCAACCACACAATAACGTAGTCAGGACTGCAATACAAGCATTATCTGCAGTCTTGGGTGGGACTCAAAGCCTACATACGAATGCTCTGGACGAAGCTTTAGGACTCCCATCAGAAAAAGCTGCAAAAGTAGCTTTGAGAACTCAACAAATAATAGCTGAGGAATCTGGAATTCCAAATACTGTTGATCCTTTAGCTGGTTCTTACACTATAGAAAAAATGACTCAAGAACTTTGTGACAAGACAAGCTCTTTAATCAAAGAAATCGACACCAAAGGTGGAATGTTGAACTGTATTGAGGAGGGCTGGGTTCAATCCCAGATTATAGACTCTGCTTATAAATTTCAGAAAGAAATTGAAAGCAATAAAAGAATAATTGTGGGTGTAAATGATTATTTAGAAGAAGAACAAGGTCCAAAAGAAGAAATAACGAAAATAAATGAAGACGCCATAAAAGAACAAATTGATAAATTGTCTAAACTTAGAACGAATAGAGGAAATATATCTGAATATCTTGATATCCTTGAACAAAAAGCAACTTCTGACGAGAATCTAATACCCCATATAATCAATGCTGTGAGTGCTAAAGTTACCATTGGTGAAGTGTGTAATTCTCTCCGAAAAATCTGGGGAGAATACAAGCCTAAAAATATTTTGTGAGATTTACGTAATTTTATCTAATGCCCTGCCAATTTGATATGACTTGGCGAGGCTAGGCTAGTGTTGGTTAAACTGGGGGATTGTGGATCCTTCGTCCCGGGTTCGACTCCCGGGCCTCGCCCCATTTTTTATAGTCCTAAATTATACCGTATTTAGCATGAAGACTACTTTG
>JAPYSZ010000073.1 GCA_029941645.1 Candidatus Poseidoniia archaeon | reverse complement strand
TCTTCACTCATCGAATGTAATCCCATGTATTATTAGTCCAAACACTAGATGCTTGCCACGGTGGCGCCTTTCTTGGAACATATTCAGAACCAAATTGATCGTACTTCTTTCTTTCATTATCATCTATCAAAACATGGTATGCTTCATTAATCTCCTTGAATTTTTCTTCTGATAATTCTATATCATCAGGGTTCAAATCAGGATGAAACTTCTTTGCCAATTTCTTGTAAGCTTTTTTGATAGATTCTGAATCTGCATCATTATCTATTTCTAAGATTTCGTAATAATTCACTGACGTTCAATAGATTGGACTATATCTAAAGAGTAGTTGGCCCACCTAAAGGAAGTGAAGCCAAACCTTCAACGGTATCACCTCTAAGTGAGGGGCCGTGTGCAAAAGTAGCTAGAATTCCGGTTTCACCGCTTGGATTATGCGCTAGGCCAAACCATGGTCGGCCATATTGATCAACGACAATATCTATAAAATCTCCAAATCCGCCACAGCGATCATAACCACAATCCTCTTTGGCATTCTCAAGAGGGTCATCTGGCATGTTAACTGCAACTGTAGTGATCAATGAATTGTCATGGAATGCATCAGTTACTACACTCATATATCCATTCCAAGTAGAACCACCATTCGTTGTCCCAATATATCCTGCAGCCATTCTACCTTCTGAACCTGCAGTTAGCGTGATGAATCCGGTACCATTAACGCCAGGAGGGGCTATCATAATTGGATCACTCCAAGTATCTCCTTCATCCTGAGAATAACTATAGTATGGCAAATTATCTAATCCAATCCAAGCAGCATGAACATTATCGGAATCATCTGCTGCTACAGCTACTTCTTCAAAATTCCATGTATCAGCCTGCCCTGAGGTTTCTGTAGGAAGAATGTGCTCAGTCCAATCAAGACCTCCATTTGTACTACGATAAACTGAATATCCTGCTCCTGAACAACTTGGATTTCCCCTATAAAAATTACCATTGCTAGAACCGGCTAGATGTCCTGTAAGACCTCCACTGTTACAACCGGCCGGAGCACCAGATTGTTCTGGTGTCCAAGTTAAACCACTATCAAATGAAGAACTGCACAATGGGGCTGGAAAATTACCATTAACGCAAAAAACATATGTTGTATCATAACCGTAAGCAGGATATGGAGCTGAAGTAATAGTTTGGTGATCTTGAACTGAATATGGCCATGTTATTGCAGTAGGACCTCGCCATGAATCTCCTTCATTAGTTGAGAATTCGACCGTCATTCCAGTCAAGGCATGCATATCAAATTTCATCAAAGCGTCTGTCCAAAGATCAACATACAAATAGGGATCATTGCTATTAGGTACAAATGCAGGACCGACATCTGTACAGGAATAATCAGATAGGTTAGTCATGGTTACTAAATTACTACATTGAATAATTGCTGTAGCTCCACCAGAACCTGTTCCCCAGCTAGTCATGTACACATTATCCTGAAGGGTAACACCAATAGTTGGTTCAAACGTCGTTGTTCCTATACCATAATAAGTTCCGTGACTGAATATAGGAACATTATTTCCATAAAGAACTGAAGTACCATTCATTTCATAATATTCAGACGCATTCAATGCACCATCAAAATGATAATAGGTAGTTATAGGAAGAGGGGTTTCAAAATCAAATGGAGTCGCTTCTTTAATTATTGTTCTTTTATCTTCTGGCTCAAGGCAACCGCTAAAAGCTGGAGTTACCAAAAATGCAATTATCAGAACCCATAATTTATTCATCTAATCTTAATGACTGTTTCGGGTTTATAAAACTAAATATTAGAGTGTGGCTGAACCACCAGGAAGAATTGGAAGCAAAACCTCCAATGCATCTCCTCTAAGCGAAGGGCCTTCCGAAATAGTACCAAATATTCCTACTTCATCTGCTAGATTATTGGCTAAAGCAATCCAAGGTCTACCATCTAAATCAATAACTAAATCTATAAAATCACCAAAACCCCCACAGCGCCTATAACCACAATCTTCTGTATTATCAAGTGGATCATCTGGTGCATTAACTGCAACTGTTGTAATCAATGGATTATCGTTGAAAGCGTCAGTCATTATACTCATGTAACCGTTCCAGCTTCCATTCCCAGATTGACCAATATATCCTACTGCTACACGACCTGTAGAACCTGCTGCAACGGTTGGAAATCCTGTTCCTGTAACTCCCGGTGGTGCAACCATAATAGCTTCACTCCAAGTATTTGCATTATCAATTGAATAACTGTAATATGGTAATTTATTCTCACCAATCCAGAATGCATGAACATTACTGTCGTCATCAGTAGCTAATGCAATTTCATGCGTGGCCGTTCCTGTTTCTGTATTAATTGTATGTTCAGTCCATGTTCTTCCGCCATCTGAACTACGATAAGCTGCTGGACCATCGCATGAAGGATTACCTCGGTAAATATGACCATTATTAGCTCCAACTAAATGACCTGTTAAACCCGCACATTGAGAAGAGGCTGGATGTCCTATTACTTGTCCATCCCATGATTCTCCACCATTCCAACTAGTTTCACATTGAGAGCCAATAGGGCCCTGAGCTCCTGTATTTATGCAATAAACCCAAACTGTATCGTATTGTAATGGTGGGCCAAAATAATCAGGAGGAGTTGGGGTCGAAGCAATTGTTTGATGATCCTGTGGTGTATAAACTCCTGAAGTTGGAGCTGATGTTTGCCAGGTCATACCATCATCATCTGAATACTCAACTGTCATACCGGCTAAAGCATGCATATCAAATTTCATGATTCTGTCAGTCCAAAGATCGACATACAAATACGGATCATTACTATTTGGAACTGTAGCAGGGCCTACATCCTCACACAAGTATTCTGAAAGATTAGTCATTTCTCTAATTCCAGTACATTTTACTATCGCTGTAGCTCCATTTTGACCTTGATTCCAAGCTGTCATGAATAAAGCTCCAGACATTGTCACACCTAATGTTGGTTCGAAAGTAGTTACTCCCATACTGTAATACGTGCCTTCTGTGAACACCGGTACATTATTCTCAATGAAATCATCAAATGTGCCATTCAAGGCGCTAACTGAATTGCCATAATGATAAAACGTAGTAACTGGAATGGGTGCTGAAAAATCAAATGGTGTAGGTTCCTCAATAATAACTCTGTTATCTTCAACCTCCATACATCCACTAAAGGCTGGAGTGACCAAAAATGAGATTATTAAAACCAAAATTTTTTGCATGGGAGTTCAGGAAATATACGGCTTTATTTAGGTTTGTGAAAAAGAACAATACGATTTGTATTAGTCCCTGTTTTCATGTTGTCAACACCCCAAATATTGGAAGTTTTTGTGAAATTCTGAGAATTAACCATTATGCCTGCACATGCAAAGCCAGATTCAAGCCCTAAAGGAACTACATATTCGTCTAATTTTACCTTACCGTTATTGACTTCACCAACTTCGAAAGCAACCCACCCTCCGGGTACTGTAACCCGGTAAAGTTCATCAAATACATGGCCCATCATATCTGACCAAGTTTCAACATCTCGGCATAATGATATATTCTTTTCAACCTCTGAAACATCTATATCATTAAACCAGCACCTTAGCCAATTATCATCTGCATATCTTACTATATTCAGGAAAGGAGGGGAAGTTACAGTAAGATTAATTGATGCATCTAAAATATGAGAGGTATCTCTAGAATCTTTATTTGAAAAAATAGCTGATTGACCAATCATTTCTAATTCCTCTATAATTTTTGAATTCAAATTACGGTGAAGACTTTTTGATTTCTTTAATATTATTTCCTTAGTATTTTTGTAAGGAGGTGCTATTCCTAATCTTTCATTGATTACCTTTTGACTCTTTTGACTGGCTGCCTGATTAGGCGGCAAAGTATATCCGGAAAAGAAACCGGCAGAGTGACCTGTAAGACGATTAGTAGCAACCATTCTGATCCAATTGTCGATAAATGAATCACTCAATTGGTTCTTCAAAGAAATAATTTCTGATTCCGTATCTCTGTGGAAAAACATTGATAAATCAATATCTGCTTCCAATTGCTCAATGTTTATACTATCTAATCTATCCTCTACCACATCTATTGTAGGGATATTCAACCTAGGTTCTACAAGAAGACGGCTCAAGGGATTGACATCATTACTAACAACCTTACGATTTAGCAGTGCAGCTTCGATAAGTGTCGTGCCTCGGCCAGCAAAGGGATCATACACAACATCACCTTCTTTAGTAAATATATCTATGAAAAAACGTGGCAGTTGTGGTTTGTAACAAGCTCGATATGATATCTCATGGATTGAATTGGCCTGCCTCTGCTTTGCCGTCCAGAATTCATTCACAAATTTAATGTATTTTTCAGAACCAAGTGTCAATTCATCAAGACTTGTTTCCTTGTCTATTAGTACAAAATCAGAGATGACTGCTTTCGCTTTTTCTATTGACACGACCGGCATAGTATCAAGTTGCCCCGGGGTGGAATATGAGGGAAAATGAAATAGACTCTCTCCGACTGCCGGGGCTTACCAATATTTACCTGCGTACATATAATGATTATGTTT
>JAPYSZ010000072.1 GCA_029941645.1 Candidatus Poseidoniia archaeon | reverse complement strand
AAGTTATTGAACAAGTTGCTTCTATCTCAGCTAACAATGATTCTGAAATTGGAAGTTTAATTGCAAATGCGGTTGAAAAAGTTGGTCAAGATGGAATTATAACAGTTGAAGAGGCAAAGTCGATGGAGACAAGTCTCAAAGTTGTTGAAGGTATGGAATTCGATAAGGGCTATGTTTCACCCTATATGATTACAGATCGTGAAAAGAGAGAAGCAGTGTTAGAAAACCCTAAGATTTTATTCACAGACCATTCTATTTCATCTGCACAAGATTTGATTCCAGCATTAGAAGTGGCTGTAAAGCAAAGTAAATCACCACTTTTGATTGTTTCGAAAGATTTAGAAGGAGAAGCATTAGCTACTTTAGTCCTTAACGTAGCTTCAAAGGTCGTTAAAGCATGCGCAGTTAAAGCCCCAGGTTTTGGGGATGAGCAAGGAGAACAATTAGAGGATTTAGCTATTTTGACAGGAGGAACTGTTATGGTTAAAGACCAAGGTTCTGACTTAAAAGAGATTACAGAGATGCATCTCGGAACAGCTGACAAAGTAATTATCGGTAAAAATAAAACAACGATAATTTCTGGTGGCGGAGATAAGAAGAGTATAGATCAAAGAGTTTCTATTCTCAGAAGTCAAGCAAAAGTTTCGACTAGTAAATGGGATAAAGAAAAGTTAGACAAGCGTGTTGGACGTTTGAGTGGCGGTGTTGCAATTCTTGAGATTGGTGCAGCTACTGAAACTGAAATGAAAGAAAAGAAAGCACGTGTTGACGATGCACTCAGTGCTACTCGAGCGGCAATGGCCGAAGGAGTTGTAGCTGGCGGTGGAGTCGCATTATTAAGAGCTTCAGAATCTTTAGATAAACTTGCAGCTAAGTTGCCGGATGAAGAATCAGTCGGTGTCAGAATAGTAAGAGATGCTCTTGCAATTCCATCCCGGCAGATAGCAGAAAACGCAGGTGAGGATGGTTCTGTAGTTGTTTCAAAAATTAAAGAAGGAAAAGGAAATTTTGGATTTAATGCACGAACAAATATTTATGAAGATTTGATGAAGGCTGGAGTAGTAGATCCAGTTAAAGTAACTAGAAATGCAATTCAGGCAGCAGGTTCTATAGCTGGTTTAGTCTTAACTACGGAAACCTTAGTCACAGACATTCCCCAAGAGAATGGCGGTGGAATGCCTGCCATGCCAGATATGGGTGGAATGGGCGGCATGGGTGGAATGGGCGGTATGATGTAAGGATTTTATCCTTTCAATTCAATAAGTCTTTCCAAAACAGCTTCTGCGTGCCCTTTAGCCTTAACTTTAGTCCAAGCTTCAGCTATGTTTCCATCAGGATTAATCAAATACGTGGTTCTTACCACACCCATGTATGTTTTTCCATACATTGATTTTTCTTGCCAGACTCCATAGTCATCAAGCATAGTCTTTTCGGTATCTGCTAAAAGGTCAATTTTTAGATCATATTTATCAATAAATTTACAGTGTTTAGCCTCATTATCGGGACTAACACCTACAATACTACATCCCAGTTTCTCGAATTGTTTGTTCAAATCGGTAAATTCCTTTGCTTCAATGGTACATCCAGGTGTATCATCTCTTGGATAGAAGTAAATCACAGACCATTTATTCTCAAAATTCTTTAGATTTATTATATCGCCATTTTGATTCGGTATGTCAAAATCAGGGGCACTATCTCCGACTTCTAGTATTTTTTTCATAAAGGTATGTTTCCGTGTTTTCGTTTAGGTCTTTCTTCTCTTTTGCTTCCATATCTTTCTAGGGCAATTATTAATTCTTTTCTCGTGTCTTTAGGGAAGATTACTCTATCAATATAACCCATTTCAGCAGCTACATAAGGAGATGCAAATTTTTCTTTGTATTCTTTGGTTAACTCTTGATGTTTTTTCTCAGGATCGTCAGAGTCCCTTATCTCTTTCCTAAAAATAATATTTACAGCACCTTCGGAACCCATGACTGCAATTTCAGCCGTTGGCCAAGCTACGTTAAAGTCAGCACGAATATGTTTGGATGACATTACATCATAAGCACCTCCATACGCTTTTCGTGTTATCACAGTCAATTTTGGGACTGAAGCTTCTGAAAATGCATAGAGTAGTTTAGCTCCATGTCGGATTATACCTCCGTGTTCTTGTTCTGTTCCAGGCAGAAAGCCAGGTACGTCAACAAATGTCACTAACGGAATATTAAATGCGTCACAGAAACGAACAAATCTTGCAGCCTTTGTCGAGGCATCAATATCTAAACAGCCTGCTAAAACAGCGGGTTGATTTGCTACAATACCAACAGGATGCCCTCTTAATCTTGCAAAACCAGTAATAATATTTTTAGCCCAATAAGGTTGTAATTCGAATATATTTTCATCAAATACCAGATTGAGAACATCCCTCATATCATATGGTTCATTAGAATTATTTGGAATGATAGTGTCTAATTCATTTATACTATCTATTTCCTCTTTTGTGTAGTCAATAATGGGGGCGCTTTCAGCATTATTTTGAGGAATATAACTCATTAATTCTCTAAGAGAATCAAACATATCTTCTTCAGAATCACATGCTAAGTGCGCTACTCCAGATTGAGAATTATGTGTTAATGCACCACCTAATTCTTCAAAACTTACATCTTCGTGTGTTACTGTTTTGATTACATCAGGTCCGGTAATGAACATATAACTGCTATTTTTTACCATTAAAGTAAAATCAGTCATAGCAGGACTATAGACAGCCCCACCAGCGCATGGGCCGAGAATAAGAGAAAATTGTGGTATAACGCCAGAAGAAGACACATTTCTGTAAAAAATTTCAGCATAGCCTCCCAAACTTACCACCCCTTCTTGGATTCTGGCACCTCCTGAATCATTTAGTCCAATTATCGGACATCCTGTTTTCGAAGCCATATCCATTACTTTGCATATTTTTTGTGCATGTGCTTCTCCAAGTGCACCTCCGAAAACAGTAAAATCTTGCGCAAATACATATACGGTCCGACCATTAATTGTACCATGTCCTGTAATTACTCCATCTCCTAATGGCTTATTTTTATCGAGTCCAAAATTGCTGGTTCTATGTTTTACTAAGGCATCTAATTCAATAAAAGAGTCAGAATCTAATAAAGTAAGAATTCTTTCTCTTGCCGTCATCTTTCCAGCATTGTGCTGTTTTTCAATTCGGATAGGGTCACCACTCGAGGCTTCCTTGAGTTTTTTTTCAAGATTTCGAATCTTTTCTGAGGTACCCATTAAGCTCCCATCGCAGCAGTTCTATAACTTTGTCCCTGCCCAAAGCACTTAACATCTGCCTTCAATAACATAGTGTGACCCAAGGCGTTCGTGGTACTCGTGATTTTTATCCAGATGATATGAGATTACGGAATTGGTTGTTTGACAATTTCATAAACGCATCACTTTTGCATGGTTTTGAAGAATATGATGCCCCTATTTTGGAACGCGAAGAATTGTACACGAGAAAACAAGGGGAAGAGATAACACAGCAATTGTATAATTTTCAAGATAAGGGTGATCGAAAAGTTGCGTTACGTCCTGAAATGACTCCTTCCTTGGCCCGTATGGTTATGGCCCGAGCCGGAGGCCTTCCAATGCCAATTAAGTGGTTTTCAATTCCTCAATGCTGGCGTTATGAAAGAACACAACGCGGTAGAGGAAGAGAGCACTATCAATGGAATGTGGATATTTGGGGAACAACAGAGATTTCTGCAGACGCTGAATTAATTTCGGTTATAGTAACTTTTTTTGAAGGTGTTGGTTTAACGTCTGAAGACATAGTTATTCGCATAAGTAGTAGAAAAGTTCTCGAAGAGGTTTTAGGTTCGTTAGATATCGAAGGCGATGCCTTTGCACAGACATGCATTATTGTCGATAAAATGGATAAGCTTTCTTCAGAAGTAATTGGGGAACAGTTGTCTAAATTAGGTCATACTTCAGAAGTAATCACGACAATTCAGTCAGTTTTAGGAATCAAAGATATGCGTGGTTTAAAAAAATCTTTGAAAGCTGAAAGTTTAGCAGTTTCCGAGCTGAATTCCTTGTTTGATGAAATTGATTCATATGGTATATCTGAATGGGTTGAATTTGATGCTTCTATTGTTCGCGGTCTTGCATATTATACAGGTTCAGTCTTTGAAGCTCATGATAGGAAGGGGAAGTTTCGGGCAATTTGTGGTGGAGGTCGTTATGACAAACTTATCTCTACATTAGGTGGTAAAGATTTACCAGCAACAGGTTTTGGTTTTGGAGATATGGTCATTATGGAATTACTTGCCGAAAAAGATCTGGTTCCAAGGTTAGTAAGTGGAATTGACGACATAGTGATTTCTCTAAATCCCGATTTACGAAATGTGGCCGTTAGAGTTGCTGCATCGTTGCGTGATTCCGATAGAACGGTCGATCTAGTTTTAGAAGATAAAAAAATGAAGTGGGCATTCAAGCATGCCGAACGTATTGGTGCAAAGCGTTTGGTTTTGATAGCTCCTAATGAATGGTCGCGCAAAAAGATTAAGGTTAAGGATTTAGAAACTGGGGAGGAATCTGAGATTTCTTTAGATGATATCTAAACTTCA
>JAPYSZ010000071.1 GCA_029941645.1 Candidatus Poseidoniia archaeon | reverse complement strand
TAACTGCTATGTCATAATGGGCTGCAGGATAACAAAATTCTAACTCTCTAGGAACCAACCCTAAAGGTGAAGTAACTGATACGATATGTAGAGCTAAATGATTATCAAGTTCCCTAATTGCATTGTAAAACCTTTTGTGACTACTACTCTTGAAATATGGTTTACGGGCTGAACAAGGTAAAATTAGTAACACCATCTCCTTTGCTGGAGGCTCATAATCTGATAACCTTTGTTGAAAATCAAGAATTGCTGGATGATTTAGGCTTAAATCATTGGACCGTATTGTAGAATGAATTCTGGCTCCTTTCTCAATTAATAATGATGATGAATGATACAAAATTTGAGAAACTCTTGGATTGTGAAGACTAGTAATCTCAACCAATTCTCTTAATTTTCCATTGGCTATCGCATTTCTAATTTTAAGGATCCAACGACTTAACTCAGAACGATTATGTGAAAATAAATCATCAATCTGTGAATTCTGTTTAATCCATTCACCACTATCTAAAACCCAACCGGTTGAACTGCGTAATTCAACATTTAAGTCATCAAAAATATCTACTCCTAAATATGCCAAAATTGGCATTTGAGAAGGTTCTACTGCAGGCGCATAAAGAAGTCTTGAATAGCCAGCTTCAGATCTGAATGATGCAGCCATTTCTACTAATTTCTTAGGATTAATAGAATAAGCATTATCGATAACTGCAATATTTTTGGATAATTGCAAGTAAGGGGCTTTTTCAGAATCTAAACCTAACGGACTTGGGGGCAAATCAAACGTTTTTCCAATTTTAATGGTACCTGTTGAACTCAAGTCTGCAGACTCTGTCAAATCTTCTTTGCTAAATACAATATGAGGAGTATACAGGTCCTCTTCTAATTTTAGAAAACGACCCAGTCCTTCATGACCTATTGGTTCCATTATAGGTGCCCAAATTAACGCCTATATATTGGAATTCTTTCTATGTTTTAGGAGTCTTTAGTTCTTTAGGAGGCTCAGTAGAACTCATCTTATCCTTGATTCCATCTTCTTTTATTTCTTTAAGTGCTTCTTCAGAATCCTCTTTGATTGCATCTAATTCAGCCTGCATTTCTGCGGCTGTTGGTATTGTTCCCAATATATCTTCGGATTTGCCAAGTGCATTTTCAATATCCTTAACTTCAGATAATTGCCTATCTGGAGCTTTACGGGAATAACCCACATAATCTGCGGCACCTTCGAATAATTTTGTTAATTCGAATGGAATTACGAATTTAGTAGATGCACCTGCACCAATTTCTTTTAGAGATTCAAGACTCAAGACAGTCAATGCTTTCGAATCTAAAGCTGAAGCCCCCATGGCAGTAATCCTTAGACCTTGGGCTTCCCCTTGCTTTTCTAAAATAGTTTGGGAACGTTGACCTTGAGCTGTTAGAACTTTAGCTTGTCGAATACCTTCTGCTGCAAGAATGCGCGATTGCTTGTCTCCTTCTGCATTCAAAATGCGTGATTGTTTGTCTCCTTCTGCATTCAAAATTGAAGATCTCTTTTCACCATCTGCTTTTAGAATTGCAGCGCGTCTTTCACGTTCGGCTGAGGTCTGTTCCTCCATTGCAGCTTTAACATTTGGTGAGGGGTCTACTTCTCTAATTTCAACATTGTCGACTTTGACACCCCATGGATCTGTTTCAACATCCAATTTTTCTCTTAGAATTGAATTAATTTTATCTCTGCTAGAGAAAATTTCATCCAACTCCATATCTCCTACAACACCTCTAAGGGTTGTTTGAGCCATATTCACTATTGCCGCTCTGTAATTTGCTACTGCTAATACTGCTTTATTAGCGTCAGCAACTCTATAGTACACGACGGCATCAACCATAGTTGGTGAATTATCTTTAGTAATAACTTCCTGACGTGGAACGTCAAGAACCTGAATACGAAGGTCTACCTTGAAAACCTGTGTTATAAGTGGAATTACAAAATTCCATCCTGGATTAAGCATCGAATGAAACTTACCTAATCTTAGCGCTACTCCTGCTTCATATTGTTCAACCTGTACAATAGTTGTCATCAAAATGACGACAATTACTGCACCAAGAATGAGCAATAATACCAACAAACTACCTAACATTTTTTTTCTCCTTTTATTCCTCTGGAACCACTGTAAGAGTGATTCCTGCTGCATGTGTAACTTTCACTTTTGTGCCTGATGATATAGCAATATCGGCAGTACCTCTGAATTCTTCTCTACCAACCTTTACTTTACCAATCATCTCATTAGCAACTACATCTTTAGTAACAATGCCAGATCTACCAACCATCGATTCAATACTCATCTCGCTAGGGGTGTCTGGAGGGGCTAAAGATTGATACATCCGCATTGTTCCATATAATGAACCAAGACCTACTACTAGACCTATAGTTACTAATGAAAATGTAGATAGTCCTAATACTTCATTAAAAGACATCAAAAGACCTAACACTATGAATACAGTTCCCGGAACTGCAATCAAAAAACCTGGTTGGAATACCTCTATTACGAATAGAAGGATACCTACGATTATGAATGCTAAACCTATATCACTGTCTGCCAAAAGTTCATCAGCCATGCTTTCCTCTACTTTTCCACTGTCTGCATCCATATAAAAAGTATCTTCGAAAAAAAATTTTGAAGATTCTTTAAATATAGTCTATATATTTTACGTGAGAGTGAACTTATGAACAAAGACATGAAAAACTTTGTTGGTTACCGAAAAGAGAGAACAGTTACTGCTACTTCGGCGCCAATATCGCCAAGCTGGTTGACAATGGAAAAAGGTGTGTTACTTCTTAATTCTTCTATTGTTATTTTGGGAGTATTAATGGTATTTATTGTAAGCGACGTTTCTGAAGGACCGAGTATAACTTCTGCTTTTGGATGCTAATTAGAAGAGTTTTGTACTAAATGAGCTTATTAGACAACCTAGATGTTTCTATTTTGGCTTTTATTGCTGATCATCCTAATTCAACTGTTACAGATTGTGCTAAAATTATATTTAAACCTGAAAATACCGATGAATTACAAAAGAAAGACTCATTCCTTCGCCATAGATTCAAGGCCTTGGTATCTGCAAAATTTTTAATTTATGATTCCGACTCTAACAAAAAAATGTTTCGTGTAGTTAAAGAAAAGGTGTTCTTTGGACCTGAACTTCGTGGAATTGATATAGGGGGAAAGAAAATTGTCCACTCCGCCCTTAGAAAAGATTATTGTATTATTCTGCTAACGGATGATGGCGTTATTGTAAAATCACTAGATAAGATTGAAGAACAATTGCACCAAGAATAGGATAACTACTTACTAAAATATTTGATTGCTGCGCTACGAATAACCCATACCAGAGTAAAACCAAAGACAACAAATATATATGTGGAAGAAGACAAATCTTCACCATCGGTTGTACCAATCAAAGTCACAATTGCCAGAAAAATAACTAGTAAAACTGTAAACCATTGAAATTCTTTTTCTAAATCTTCCTTGGAAGTACTTCCCGGTCCAAAATTTTTGACACTGTAACTTATCACCACCCAACTTACAGCAAATGCTCCGACAGCGATTCCTATTTCAGTTGGTTCGGAAGTTCCCCCCATAACTAGAAAAATCAAAAAGGCAATGAGTGCACCTGAGGCCCATGTCAGTTCTTTCTGTAGGTCTTCGTCCATATTTAGTTTAGACTATAGATATATAAAAGATTTTCAAAAATATTTTTTGAAAGGAATATGGCACATCTTTATTAAACAATGATTCTGAAGGTGACCTGTGAAAAATAAGCGTATCGATTACCAAGCCTCTAAATTAAGGCGAAAGGACTTGGTCGAATCACCGGTGGAAATGTTCCAGATATGGTTCGAGCAGGTGGAAGGCATCCACTCATTCGAATCAACGGCAATGACCTTGTCAACCTCAAACAAAGATGGGAAACCATCCAGCAGAGTCGTTCTCCTGAAAGGATACGGCGAGAGTGGGTTTGTATTCTACACCAATTACGAAAGTAAAAAAGGTCGTGAAATAGAGGAAAATCCGTACGGCTCCCTGAATTTCTACTGGCCAAGCCTAGAAAGACAGGTTCGGATAAATGGGAAATTAAAGAAGGTTTCCCATTCACGATCCGAAGAATATTTCCGTTCAAGGCCGCTTCGGAGCCAGATTGCAGCACTAGCGTCAAATCAGAGCGGAAAAATCGAAAACCGAAATGCTCTCAAAAATAAATTTGCTGAACTGGAAAAGGAATTCGAAGGAAAGGACATCCCCTTGCCTGAAAATTGGGGTGGATATCGTTTGGAACATCGGAAAGTAGAGTTTTGGCAAGGTCGGCAAGATCGGCTTCATGACCGATTTGTATACACCAAAAACGGCACTATTTGGCAAATTGAAAGGTTAGCGCCTTAATCTACGAAAACAATACCGTGGTGAGACTTGCATTTCTCTTGCGCAGTATTATATACCCCCTTTTTCTCCCGACAAATCCCTGTGTTGAACTCGTGATACGAGTCGTATATGCAGGGTAATTTGTGCACTCGATCTTTAGATTATAGACCGGGGAAGTTGGCATAGACGCTAGTCTCCCACAGTGAGACACTAACGCGTCAATGATTGTCAGATCATACGCAACCCGGACGAATGTTGAAGCCGACGGCTACAAGCAGTTACTACGCCACCTGGTG
>JAPYSZ010000070.1 GCA_029941645.1 Candidatus Poseidoniia archaeon | reverse complement strand
TTTGTGGATATTCTATATTCAGATATATGTGGAAATATAAAACCAAAAAATTACTGCCTATGTTGAGAGCATGGGGGCCATATACGGCCCATTTAGGCATAATGCTGATTCTGATAGGATATTGTCTTTCTTATGGATTGGGAACCGAAGATAGTATAACTCTACAGGAAGGGGAACGGAAACTGGCTGGTAATTTCATCCTGGAGCTAGAGAACGTCACAATGAACTCTGGACCTGATGAGATGACTTGCATCCCAAAGTGTACTGCTTTCATCAGATTAATAGAAAACGATGATGACGTGGTAATTGATGACCAAATCTCGAAACGGAGAGAGGGGAATCAGGAAACCACACAAATTTATCTCAAACACCAAATCCATCGTGATTTGTACATAACTCTGAACAGTGCTACATCTGAAGGTGGTGAAAACAGTGCGACAATAACTGTGAGGGAGATTCCCGGTATTATCTTGGTATGGCTTGGATCTTTATTGACAATTACAGGTATGTTACTAACTATGTTTACTGAATGGAAACCAGGTCAGAAATGGTTGAGAAATATTAGTAAAAAAGTGCCAGACCACTGATGTTGTCGTCCTGACGGATTGTCAGACACCACATTCCTTCTCAACCCCGCGACCCACTCGAGCGTCGGAAGTCCACGGTGAGGCTGCTCCCTTCCGGGCCTGACCCGGTTTCCATGATGAAGATCCGAAATCTACCCTCCGGTAAATCTCTGCAATCACCTGCAACCCCGAGGGACAGGATATCTCAGTTAAAATGCGGATTAGACAGCCCACTGGGTGCGCCGCCACCAGTTGTCGCCCCCCCTAAAGGCGGTTGAGGGTTACAGGGTACGTCTAGCTCCCCGGCCAAGTCCAGCTCTACCTCTTCTTTGAGCTACTATTTGGAGGTTTGCATTCCAAAAATACGTTGGAGACCTTGGGCTGAACCTCGGAAAATCTTCTCTGTCCAAGTTTCTTTTTCTGTACTAAATTGTCTTATGATTGCATTCCCATAAGGATCAATGGTTTCACTAACGACCTTTGCATAACCATGCTCATGAATGTCGGATAATGTATCCCTGTAATAACCCAATATATTCTCATATAACATCTTTCCTGCTACCTGTGGTACCGTAACTGCTACTCCTGCTGCTTTCTTAGCACGTGAAGTTGCTTGGAGAGTCATAACTCCTCCCAATTCTAAAATTGACTGCCCTTCTTCAGTTGCCGTATCCATAAATTCCTGCATTACACTTGCAATGTCTTCAGTAATATCTTCTGCTGCTTTACCGGTTCTATACCATAATTCACTAATTGATTCCCTAATTTCATCGATATTACCTGATATTTCTTCCCGAGAAAGTGGAGGTGTGTCTATATTCTGAGCAAAACTGGTTGTAGTCCGTTCTAGGCCTGCAAGTAATTCTTTCAAAGAAGCTGATGTTTTTTCAGATTCTATGTACCCTTTATCTATTAATTCGTCATGTAACCTATCCAAATAGGCTTGTCCACCCTTCACTGAATCTGCAAAAAAAGCAAATATCCAAAGAGGAGAGGCATGAACTGTTGCAATACCTATGCCCTCTATTGCATTACCAAGCACTTTACGAGTTGCATATTCTCCTTCAAGAGTATCATCATCATATAATCCCTCAACACCACCTACGTTCTCTACAGCAAAACGAAGGAGATTACCAACAAAAATATTGTAACTAGTAGTGTCTCTTACAAAATCGGGCAATACGAGATCTGTAGTCTCTTTCAACATCCCACCAGTAAGTGCTGTTAATCCTCGTAAATATCTTTCAGGAATTGAAAGTGTATATAGAGAAACATTCCACAGTGCTTTTCCAGCTCGTTTAAGGGGTTCAGGCATCTATAATCTTACCACCAATAATAACTTTATCAACATGGTTTATACCAAAATGATAGGTGAGATGGCGGTAATCAGGAATGTCACAAATTAAGAGATCAGCTCGCCAACCCTCTGCAATACAACCTCTGTCTGTTTTTCCTATAGCAAATGCTGCGTTAATAGTAGAAGCAACAAGCGCTTCGGCCGGACTCATATTCATTCTAAAAACAGCCAATTGTTGTACTAACTGCATCGACTCAGTATAACAATTTGGATTACAGTCTGTTGCTAGCGCTATCGGAAGATTATTTGCTATCATCTTCCTAGCTGGAGCAAAGTGATCTGAAAGTATAGCAAAAGGCGTACCTGGTAAAAGAACACCAATTGTTCCGGAATCTCGTAAAGCTTTGATTGTGTCCAAAGTTGATCCTGCTAAATGATCGGCACTCACAAGACCTAATTCGGCTGCAAGACGGCCGCCGCCCGTATCGCCGAATTCATCAGCATGAATTTTCAATCCAAAACCATTTTCAGATGCCGATTGTAAGATAAATCTGGATTCGTCTTCCGTGAATGCTCCTTCTTCACAAAAAACATCACAGAAATCTGCGAGTTCCCGTACTTCAGGAAGCATACTACAAACAAATGAAATGTAAGAACGACGATCGGCACCTTCTGGTAATGCATGGGCACCCATAAATGTAACAACGGTTTCAGCCAATCCCAAATTTCCTAACCAGTTAGCAACTCTCAATTGTTTTAATTCTGTTTCTTCTTCAAGCCCATAACCTGATTTTATTTCAATTGTGGTACTACCGCTTCTAATGGCATTCTTGAAACGAATTAAGGACTCCTGTTGAAGCTCCTCCTCCTCTGAATTTCGCGTTTCTTTGACTGTGCGAAGGATTCCACCTCCATTTGCTAAAATTTCCTGATACGTACGACCCTCAAGTTTCCATTCAAGTTCATGCTCTCTTGAACCGGCCCATACTAAATGGGTATGTGGATCTACAAATCCAGGTACGATTACTTTCCCACTGACATCAATGATTTCTGCAACCTCTGACTCGAGATTTTTACCAACTGCAACAATCTTATCATTCTCAATAAGAACATCTGCATTGGGATGTCTTTCAACTATACCCATAGCTTCCCCTGAAAGAGGTACGGATGTTGCTGATGGCGTGACAACTTCAGTGGCTCCACGTAAAAGAAGCATGATTTCCAATAGGGCAAGTTCATAAAGACATCGGTTCTCTGACAATTAATGCTTGAAATGAAAGTCTTTCGGGAAAAACCCGGTGAAATTTTTGCTGATTTGCAAAAGAGAAAACATTCAGATGAAATTGCAAAAGATGTTATCAAATTAGATGGAAAATGGAGAGGACTTATAGAAGAGGGAAATAAACTAAGAGCGCAAAGAAATAGTATTTCACGCGAAATTGGAGATTTTAAAAAAAAAGGTAAAGATGGTAAGGCATTTCTAAAAAAAATGTCTGGAATCAATAGTAACCTCGCTAAAAATGAAAACGAAACAAAAAAAACCCTAGAAATGCGTAATCATGCGAGAATGAGGGTTCCTAATATATTAGAAAATGAGGTCCCAATTGGAAAGGATGATGAATCCAATAAAGAAATTGGTTTGCATGGCCCCAAACCAAATGAATCTAAATCAACATCACACCAAGAAATAATTGAAAGCATAAATGGAGCTGATTTGAAGAGAGCTGCCAAGATAGCTGGCCGAAGATTTTACTTCCTTACCGGTGATTTAGCTAGATTGGAAATGGCTCTGATAAATTATGCAATAGATATTCTTTACGAAAAAAAATATACGCTCACAATACCTCCTTTTTTCATGAATCGTGATGCCTATGAAGGTGTAGTAGATTTGAATGATTTTGAAGATGTAATGTATAAGATTGAAGATCAAGATTTCTATCTTATTGCTACATCAGAACATCCTTTAACTTCAAGATTTAAAGATGAAATACTTGAAATTAAGAATGAACCTTTACGCTATGCTGGCGTTTCGACAAATTTTAGAAAAGAAGTTGGTGCCCACGGACTAAGTGATAGGGGTATCTGGAGAGTACATCAATTTGCAAAAGTAGAACAAGTTATAATTTGTAAGCCTGAAGATTCAAAAGAAATGCACAAAGAATTATTGAATAATGCAATAGAAATATTTGAGGGGCTCGAAATACCGTTTAGAGTTGTAGATATCTGTACTGGTGACATAGGCACCGTAGCTGCAAGAAAATACGATTTAGAGGCGTGGATGCCTGCATCACAACAATGGAAAGAAATCGTAAGCGCCAGTAATTGTACCTCATATCAAAGTGTTAGATTGAACATGAGATATAGAACACCTGAAGGAACTAATTATCCACATACCCTAAATGCAACGGCAATAGCTACAACTAGAGCTTTAGCAGCTATTATTGAGAATAATCAACAAAAAGATGGAAGCATAGTTATACCCCAAATATTGCGCAAGTGGATGGCAAATCAAGACGTCATCAAGTCTCAATGAAGAAAGGACTCGTACTAGGAAGATTTCAGCCTTTTCATTTAGGCCATTTGAGTTTGATTCAGACTGTGCTAAAAGACAAAAAAGAACCGTTGATATGTATTGGTTCTGCCCAATGTGCACCCACTAAAGATAACCCTTTTACTGTTAAAGAAAGAAAAGATATGATCAAATTAGTAATGGTTGAACTTAACTGTAATTACACGATTTATGAAATTCCAGATATCAATGACTATGATAAATATGTCTCACATCTGGAAGAATTTGTACCTAAATTTGATACGGTCTATAGCGGTAATACACTCGTCCAAAGACTGTTTCAAACTGCCGGATATGAAATTGTAATTCCTAAGATGATTAACCGCGAGGTCTGGGAGGGTGCTGCCATCCGTCAGGCGATGACGGAGGGCGATG
>JAPYSZ010000069.1 GCA_029941645.1 Candidatus Poseidoniia archaeon | reverse complement strand
TATATCCGATAATAGCATTGAGGGGGGTTCGCAGTTCATGACTTATCTTGGCTAGGAAATCACTTTTAGCCTCGCTAGCAGACCTTGCTTTTTCCATTTTTATCTGCATATCCTTCTGCATCTGTGAGATACATGATTCTATGAACTCCTTAGCGCGTTTGTGCTTTGGTTTTCTGAAAAGAACGTCAGGAGGGCCCTCTTCCAGTAGTCTTCCTTCGTCAAAGAGAATTGCTCGATCAGCAACTTCTACTGCAAAACCCATCTCGTGAGTAACAACTATCATCGTAATATCGTGTTTTGCAAGATCTATCATAACATCTAATACTTCCTTAATCATCTCTGGGTCTAGTGCAGATGTAGGTTCATCAAAGAGCATAATCTTTGGATCCATCGCCAGAGCACGAGCTATAGCTACACGTTGCTGCTGTCCACCAGAAAGCATAGAAGGATACTTGTTTGCCTGTTCAGGAATGCCTACTCTCTCAAGAAGTTCAAGTGCTAGTTTATTGGCTTCCTCCCTAGACATACCTTTGACTCTTCTTGGAGACATAGTGATATTGTCTATAATGGTCAAATGTGGATACAAATTGAATTGCTGAAAAACAAAACCAATATCGGTTCGAAGAGAGCCTAAATCAGAAATGCTAGTTCTCTCATCAACTGTTATTCCATCTATTACTATTTGGCCTGCTGTTTGCGGTTGAAGGCGGTTCAAAGTCCGAATAAATGTTGATTTGCCGGAACCGGAAGGGCCCATAATGACTACTATCTCTCCTCTTTCAACTTCCATTGTAATGCCTTTCAGGGCCTGGAAATCCCCGTAATTGACTGTTACATCCTTCGTTGATATGATAGCATCAGCACTCATGTCATTTCTCCTCCGCCTTCGTTCTTCAAACCAAGGCTCTTCTCAATGCGCTGAGATATCTTAGATAAATAGAAAGATACTATCCAAAATATCATCCCTACAAAAAGCAATGCCTCGGGATACAGTCCTACAAATTCCCACTGTGCTGGAAGAACTTTAGCTACCTGAAATGCATCATGTATCCCAAGCAAATGGATCAAAGAAGTGTCTTTCCACAAACCAATAATATTACTGACGATTGCAGGCATAGTAGTTCGTATCGCCTGAGGGAGAATAATCAACATATTTGTCTGTGTAGTGGATAAACCCAATGAAAGTGCAGCTTCCTGCTGACCTGCTGGTACTGCCTGAAGGCCTCCTCTAAGAATCTCAGCCAAATAACAGCCACTGAATAGAGATAGAATCAAGATTGTCCGAGATACCCGATCAGCCTCCCAAACAGGTGTTAAAACATCAGGCAATAGAATGTACGCGATAAACAACCAAGCAACCAATGGTCCTGAACGAATTATTTCAATTATAGCTGTACTCGGCCAACTGAATACAGGAAGACTACTTCTACGACCAAAGGCAAGGGCTATTCCAACTCCAAAACCCAGAACTATAGCTGCACTTGAAAGTATGAAATTTAGGAAAAGGCCACCCCATTCACCAGGAGATACTCCTTCGTCTCCTGGCGGATCAAGGAAGTATGTGGTCAATATGAAAATTATAACGCCAAAAACAGAGAGAAGTTGATGAAAGAAATTCACTTGATATTCTTCAGCATCCTTGTAGTAGTGGTGTGAAATTAGGAAGGAAGCATACGTTACAAACAATGCTCCCAACAATCGATACAGTGTTTTGTGGTAATCATAATATGAGATTGTGCCCTCGGGACGGATATTCTGCGTTGCGGCAATCACGCTGCAAATCGCAAAGACTGTGAATGGAATCAGGAATTTTCGGCGCTTCTCACCTAAACTACCGTAAACACTTCCAAGTAATATTCCCATCAAGTAAACTGTAGGCCAAAGTCTTCGAATTTCCTCACCGTGGCTGGTAAAGAATGGTCCGAATATTAACATACGACGATTTACCCAGATGACTTCCCAATTCGCACTGAAAAAGACGAAACTGATTATACCTTCCAGAAAATTGAATATTATGTAAAAACAGATTATTGTTGTTATGAAATTCGCTCTATTATTGAATAGATTGTATCTATAGAGATAGCCTAGATAAGCAAATGAAATCCATGAAAATATGATGAATATGCTACCAATAACTGGAGAATCGAATGGTTGGTCCCAGAAAAACCACGAACGAGACTTTTGAATTGCTAATCCGGTGTAAATAAAAATAAATGACAGAAACATTGCAACTTTGGTATGTAAATTCTTATCTACTGGTTCATAATCTGAAAACCAATCTGATAAATAATCTGCAAAAGACTTTGAATTACTCATATTTTCACCTTCGTTACTCTACTGTTCAAGTAATTCATTATTGCTGATATCAACATACTTCCTATCTGATAAGTTATCAAAAGCATAATGAAGGCTGGAACTGCCTGTCCAGAATTGTTGACAATAGTGCTAGTAACTGAAAAATGATCACTGAAACTGATAATCATTGCCAGACTTGAATTCTTCCAGCAATTGAGGTATTGATTGTTCAACGGAGGTATCATACTGCGGAGAGCCTGAGGCAGGATAACCAAACGAAGTCGTTGGAATGGTGACAGCCCTAGTGATATTGCTGCCTCAACCTGACCTCTTGGAAGTGATTGAATGCTTCCCCTAACTATCTCAGCCACCTGTACACTAGTATAGATCGTTAAACCAATCATTAATGCAATGAAAGGCGAAGATATCTCCTCTCCTCCCTCGAAATACCATGATGCATAGCCAGGATTTGGTTGCACAAGTACTGGTTGTTCAATATCAACCGACCATTTCAATAACAAAGATAAAAGCAGTAATGTTCCAACCCACAGATACATTCTCTGACGTAAACCTTCATCCGAATCATCAACTCCATCTCTATCCAGACGTCTTGTGGCCACATGGAGAACAACAAATGGAATAATGACAACTATGACAAAAGAAATCAAATTTCTAAAGGGGTCACAAGATGAACCAAAAAAGCAGAAATCTACAATAATTGTAGGAAACTGAATCGTACGATTACTAATAAAGAACCAGTCCCAAAGAACCCACATTTCATTATGCTTTGGTAGTATATCTCCCAGAATTGTTAGCCAGAAGAATAACTGGACCACCAAAGGCATGTTACGGAAGAATTCGACGTATACTTCTGCCAATTTAGAAAGTAAGAGATTATTTGACAGGCGAGCTACACCAACAAAAGTACCGATAATTGTACAAAATAGAATACTTATCAGAACCACGCGGACCGCATTGGATATGCCTACTGCATAGAATTGCCATCTAGAATCCTCCATATCCGTTTCCCACGGCCAATCATTAGATAATTGAAAACCCGTCTCTTCATCCATGAATTCCAAATTAAAATACCATGATTTGTCAGTATGATTGAGATATAACAATTGCAAGATAAAATACAAAACAAAAGGCGTTAAGGCCACTAATGAAAGATATTGTGAATTCCTGTCAGATTCTTTTGGGTTGAAACGTCCAATCTGTAGATAATAAATACCGCTAAAAACTACTAACGTAAATAAAATAGGCAACCAGAAACTTAGAACATTAATAGCTGAATCTGTTAAGGCAAATATCCAAGTGTAAAATTGTGGAACGCCCCCCGGTCCATCTTGAAGTAAAAGTAGTGCTTGACCAAGAAAATTGGCAGATAGGCGATAATAACAATAACAAAAAATTATGAAAAGCCAATTATTCAACAAAAAATCACGAACGTCGTGGAACGGTTTATCCGGTTTTCTCCGAACCTCAATCAAATAATCCTGAAAAACGTCAATGTAAGACATAAGATATCAAACTCATATGACCACCCCGAAAGGGGGATTTAACACGGGAGGGCCCCCCCAGGATGAACCTAGGGGGACTTGCGTCCTCATCTAACTTACTAATAGTATGCTAGTGAGAAAATTTACCTCATTGGAGGAGCGTACTGAAGTCCGCCTTCCCAATAAGGTGCGTTTTGACTTCCTGCACGATCAATCAGACAGCTGCCTGAATCATCGTATGTACAGAAAGATTCTGTGTATGCTTCTTCGTAGTTACCTACTGCTGCTAAGACACTCTGCATCCAGGTTGCTGAAAGCGGGTTTGCCTCAGTACCAAGACCTAGGTTGTTGTTTAACAATCGGTCGTTTGCTGGTATTGACATGTTTGCGTCAGCATAGTTTGCGCTGGTTATACCAAGTTCTTCTGCAGTCAACATACCGAACCATACCCAAGTTACTACATCGTTCCAGTCATCATCGTTATCACGAGTTGCTGCAGCGAGTGGTTCTTTGGATAGAAGTTCAGGCATAATTGCTGAGTTTGGAACTGCGGTTGTGTCCAGACCAAATTTCTGTGCGACCATAGCTGACATATCTCCGGTCCATGCATCGCATGATCCATCTTCGAACTGTGCTTTAGCTGTAGCTGCATCATCGGAATTTACTGCGGTGTACTCCATGTTATTAACTGCGAAGTAGTCTGCAATGTTTCCTTCAGTCGTGGTACCTATTCCAACACATATCTTTGCTCCGTCCAAATCCATTGCGGATGTTGGAGCTGTTGCATATGCATCTGTATTGACCAGAATTCCCTGACCATCATAGAAATTGATTCCTGCGAAGTCAGCGTTCAAATCTGCGTCACGGCTGGTTGTCCAGGTCGTGGTTCTGATTAGAACATCGATTTCCTCAGAAGCCAAAAGTTCGAAGCGATTTGATCCAGTTGCTAATACGTATTCAATGGTATCAACACCTATTGCGGCTGCAACGGCTTTACAGTATTCGATATCAAGACCGGTGTATGTTCCATCTGCTTCCAGATATCCCATACCATACTGTGAGTCCTTTACTCCACATTTCAAAGAACCTCTTGCTATGACTGTGTCAAGCGTGCTTGTGGTTTCCTCTCCTACGGGGTCAACTGTGTCATCGACATTAGTATCGTCTCCGTCGTCACTAACGCAGCCAGTAAAGGCGACGCTAGCCATCATGAGCATTACTATTAGTGCGT
>JAPYSZ010000068.1:3004-5099 GCA_029941645.1 Candidatus Poseidoniia archaeon | reverse complement strand
ATGCTACTATTGGAGAGGGTGAGTTTTATAATGCCGACTTCCAAGGAGAGAATATCTGATGTGTGGTATAGTTGGTTATACAGGCCATAAGCCAGCTCAAGAAATAGTCATTGAATCTTTAAAGAAATTAGAATATCGGGGTTATGATTCTTCAGGAATTGCAACTTATGAAGATAATATACGAATTTGTAAGAAAGAAGGTCCTATCGCTAATATGGAGTCTGTATTATCTGAATCCACTTCAACTACAGCTATAGCACATACTAGATGGGCAACACATGGTGTCCCTTCTGATGCTAATGCACATCCCCATGGCCATACTGACAATTCTATAGCCGTTGTTCACAATGGGACTATTGACAATTATTTGAGCATTAGAGAATCACTAGAATCAGAGGGTTATAATTTTTTAAGTGAATCTGACTCCGAAATACTACCTTTTCTTATATCTAAATATTATTCTGGAGATTTAGTAGAAGCCCTCAATAAAGCGTTACATGAGATTCAGGGGATATTTACTATAGCAGTTATACATGAGAATCACCCAGATGAAATAGTCGCAGTTAGAAATGAAACACCTTTGGTTATCGGTGTTGGAAATTCAGAAAATTTTGTAGCTAGTGATATTTATGCCATATTAAAATACACACAACAGATAATTTATCCAGAAGATTATCAAATAGTTAGGGTGACGGCTGAGTCCGTTGAACTCTTTGATGCAGAACTCAAATCAATTGATTATAATGTTGAAACGGTTGAAAAATATACGGAGGTTTCTGAGAAGGGAGGTTTCGAACATTTCATGTTGAAAGAAATATTTGAGCAGCCAAAGGCTTTACAAGATTCATTAACTGAATTGCTGGTTGAGTCGCCCCTTGAGAGATTGGGGCTTAATTGGAAAATAGGGAGTATATCTATTGTTGCTTGTGGTACTTCATACCATGCTGGTTTAGTAGGTAAATATGTTATTGAGCAATTAACTGCAATTCCAGTTTCAGTAAGCTATTCTTCAGAGTTTAGGTATGCAGCTCCTGTTCAAGGTGTCGGGGGTCTTCTTTCTTCACGTCCTTTGGTTGTTCTAATTTCTCAAAGTGGAGAAACTGCCGATACTTTAGCTGCAGCACGAGCTGCAAAACAACAAGGCTGCCATACAGTTGCAATTTGTAATGTTCCAGGGAGCCGAATTACTAGAGAAGTAGATGGTGTAATTATCACTAAATCTGGACAAGAAATTGGTGTTGCAGCTACCAAGACTTTCATGACGCAAATGCAGGCTCTTTACGCCCTTGCAACACATTTAGCTTTTAATTCAGGTTCTTTAGATCATCCACAGTATAAGTTGTGGGAATCTGAGATTAGGAGGATTCCTAGTAAGATAACTCAGGTATTGAATAATTGCGAATCGATAAAGAAACTTGTTCCACATTTCACTAGAGCTAAGTCGGTATTCTTTGTGGGGAGAAACATAAATTATCCTTTAGCTTTAGAAGGTGCACTTAAGCTCAAAGAAATATCCTATATTCATGCTGAAGGTTATCCGGCTGGTGAGTTAAAGCATGGACCTTTGGCCCTATTAGGAGAAGATACTCCAGTAGTAGCCATTGCAGTCCAGGATCATACATATTCCAAATTAATGTCTAATATAGAAGAGATGTCCGCACGAAAGGCACCAATACTAACTGTTTGTCAAAAAGGAGACCAACAAGTTCCTAAGATATCAGATTATCATTTTGAGTTACCTGAGATAGATCCTGTTCTTTCACCCTTTCCGGTTGCAGTATTTTTGCAACTTCTTTCATATTATATTGCACACGATTTAGGAACGGATATTGACAAGCCTCGTAATTTAGCGAAGTCTGTTACGGTTGAATAATTAACTACTTAATTCTTTTAAACTTTTTAGTGCGAACATAGTGTGAAGTGCAGTACCAATGTGTAGTGCGTCCTCATCTGCTTTAAACATTGGATGATGTACGCTGTAAATTGCATCAATTTTTTCATTTTGCATTCCTAAAACAACGAAACATCCCTTGACTTTTTCAGTGTAATATGCAAAATCTTCTCCACCCATTACAGCATCAAGATCACTTACATT
>JAPYSZ010000068.1:0-2904 GCA_029941645.1 Candidatus Poseidoniia archaeon | reverse complement strand
AGTCCGAAAATTCTTTCAACGGTTGGATTTTCTAACGCACCTTCATCTCTCATCAACTTCCCACCAGCCCCCCCTTCCTCGGCAGGTTGGAAAAATAATTTTATTGTTCCATTAAATTCATTTTCTTTAGATTTTAATATTTTGGCAGCTCCTAACAGCATAGCTGTGTGGCAATCATGTCCACAGGCATGCATTTTCCCATCAATTTCACTCTTAAATGGCACATCTGTTTCTTCATGTATCGGTAAAGCATCCATATCAGCTCTAAGTGCCACACAAGGCCCATCTCCATTACCTATTGATGCTAAGACACCAGTTTTAGCAATTGGAGATTGATAAGTAATTCCTAAATTATCCAATTCTCTTCTAACTAATGCGCTAGTTTTTATTTCTTCATACATCAGTTCAGGGTGTTTGTGTAATTCACGACGTATATCAATAATCCAATCAGATATTTTTTTAGCTTCTTTTTTAGCTTCATCAGGATGCATTAATTCCTATTACATGGGTATTTAATATTAGTATTGTAAAGTTTTATATTTAGAAAACCTTTTCTTGTTTAATGACCGAAGACACCTCCCCCGAGAACTTGCGAAAATTCTTAGAAAATGATGATCCTGCAATGGTCAGGAGGATGAGATGAAGGTGATTATGTTACAGGATTATGTGGTTGGGATCCTGAATTCTTTTTTGGAGAATTGAACGGAGATGAATTCGATTTGAAGGCATTTCTAAGCAATAGGAATAGCTGAAAAAGATTAACTCATCCTCATAATAGAGGTATCGCCATTGTCAAACCAGACGGGAAATTGGTCATTATCTGTAAATTTAGTCTTAGCCTCGCCAGTTAGTTCCTCGGCAGGATCCCATTGTAAAAGTGCAACACCTTTTTGCATTTCACTTGAAAGGGCTATGTAAGTAACCTGTTTCACACCTGCTTGTGGTGTAGATAGGGCTTTACTGGCAGATATCGCTTCTTCAGTGTTCCCTGTTATTACAACCGCACCATTTTCCCAGCTAGCATTGGTTTCTGTTAAACCAAAAGTTAGGCTACTCAATCGGTGATCGCTAACAACTAAGCTATCTTCTTCTACAAAATTAAACCACAATATTGCATCAAATTCTTCTTGACTAGTACCTTCTTGGAATCCCCCCATCACAGAAGGTGGTGGATACGCTCCAACAGAACATCCTAAGAATAGTAATGAGAAACCAAATGCTATTGATGTTCTCTTAGTGTGTTCAAAACCCTCAATAAAATATTGAAAACCAATGCCAGCAATTAGTGCGACAGGTGCTAGAAGGTAAGGTGCATGTCTGTATGCAATAAGCAGATGAGATCCAGTCATTGCTCCAATTGTAGCTAATGAGAGCATAGGTAACAACCAACCCCACAAGCACCATCCATATTTTTTAGATATAATCAAGGTAGGGGCTGCAGCCATAGAAATCCAAGCTAAATTTACAATGAGGTAAGGTACAGCTTCCATTCCAACAGGTATTTGTGTGCCCGGCACTCCTTTCCAGAGAACAAGAAGAATTACAACAAAAGAAATGGTGAATGCAAGCAACATTCTTTTTGTTAATGTCTTGTGTGTTAAATTCTCCGAAAATAAGGGTAATTTTAGATATTCTTTAACTAACCAAAGAATAGTTAGGGCAAATAATGGAACCAAGGTCATAACTAAAGTAACTGAAATATTGTCTGGTAGAAAATCAAATGCACTTTGATTTAACATATTGCCAAAAGAATCGGCGTATATTAGCCAATATATTGAAGTTACAATCGAAACAAATCCTATTCCAATTATACCTTGTTTTTCTATTCCTTTATTACCTGCAGCAATTTCTGTTATTAGTATTCCTAATATTGCACCAGTCATCAATAATAAAGTAAAATGATGTGTCATTAAAAGTCCTAGGAAAGAAATCAAGAAGATTAGTGACCAGGGATTTTCAAATATTCTTGTAGGTAATATACAAATTTTACCAGATTCTAAACACTTTATCCAGCTATAAAGAAATACAAAACCTAGCGTTTCAGCTAGCCCCCCTGGCATTGGGTGTGAATTTGCATATACAACACCAAAAGTAACTCCATAGAATGCCGAACCAAAAAGAGCAGGAAGAAAACCAACCATTCTTTTTCCAATAATAAAAAGTATAGGTATTGATAGAGCCGAGGCCAAGGGAATAAACCACAATAAAGCAGTATGATATTCAATTCCAGTCATCAAAGAAATTGTTCCGGCAAAAATTTGCATACCTTGAAAATCAGGATATGCACGTCCCCATCCAATGTAATTTTCGTTTAGCATATAGCCTTTGTCTAACAGATATCTGGTTAGATACAGATATTCACCTGAATCGCTACCCCATAATCTCCAATTATAGTGGTGATAAATACGGATTAATGTGGTAAAAGAAATAATCGAATACACAAGATTTTTTTCAAATTGACGAATTCTCATTTTGAATCGCCCACCACTACAAGTGTCAATTCCATTATAGCTGCAAATAAGATTAGAAAGATTAGATTAATTATTAGAGAGGGTTCAGGTGTTCCTAGAATAATTAAAAATCCGATTAAAATATAAATATATTTTTTCAAACTCTTTTTGCTTTCAGTATATTCGGATGCAAGTAGAATTAATAGGGGTAGGCTAACTAAAATTCCTGAAAAAATTGAAATGGAAACTAGTAGTTTCGCAGTTTGATAGACTGATAGTTTTGCTATTACTAAGCTGTTTTCATCTAGTAGAATATCTAATAGATATGGGGCTAAGTAAAATAATCCTAGTAGATTACCAACTAGAAACAAGATGGTCCCTAGTAAAAGGCAGATAATCATTCCTCTCTTTTCTTTTGGAGTCAATCCAGGACTTGAAAAATTATAGATCCCTC
>JAPYSZ010000067.1 GCA_029941645.1 Candidatus Poseidoniia archaeon | reverse complement strand
CTTTCTAGAGCCTCAGTATCTTTTAACCGTGAATCAAACACTGATAATTCTCCTTTAGCTAAGAAACTTTTGGACTTGCCATATATTGCTCAAGTCAATATTGCAGGACAGGTTGTCACATTAACTGGAGACAATGTAGAAAGCTGGCCCGCTATCGGTAAAGAAATTGGTATTGTAATTAGAGATCAAATGAAAAGTGGAGAAGCTCCAGTAACTGAAGTTGCAATGGATACGGGTAATAGTGAATTATTTGACAAAGTAAACGAATTGATTAAGAATGATGTAAATCCAAGCATTGCATCACATGGTGGTGTAATTACTCTTCACAATGTTTCTGATGGAAAAGCATACGTAACTATGGGTGGTGGATGTCAAGGATGTAGTGCTTCAAGTGTTACTTTGAAAGCAGGTGTTGAATCGTATATTGTAGCAAAAGTTGATGAAATAAATGAAATTGTTGATATGACTAATCATTCCGAAGGTGTAAATCCATATTATACGGAACCCCTTCCTCAACAATCCACTGGCGGCAGTTGCGGAAGTGGCTGTGGTTGTGGTAGCAGTTCAAAGGATGACCACAGTCAGGGCAGTAGTTGCGGCTGTAGCCATTAAATTTAACTAACAATCAGTTTTAATACTTGCATTATATTACCATTATATCTTTACAAGATATCATGACCGAAGAGACAAAATCATCTGAAGAATCCATAGAGGAAGAAAAAGTTGAAGAGATTACTGAAGATGATGAAAATAACACTGAAAATCTAGGAAATATAGAATTTGAAGATGCTGATAGCAAACCAGAGTTACCTCTTGATTATGAAAAAAAGCTTGGTAAAGAAGAAGAAGAAGAAATAGAAGAACCATTTGTAAAAAGAAACATAAAAAAGGCTATAACTTATCTAGATGGAAAAAGCCGGAGGGTGGTAACTGGGACTCTAATTGTTTTCAGCATAAGTATAATCAATTTTATTACATGGAATTTTACGCACTGGGAAAATTTACAATATTTAGGAACTTTCCTTTCATTTATTCTGTTATTGGCATGTGCAGCTGGAATTCTGATATCGTATAACGTATATAATTCAGATTTAGTAAAAAACAATGATATTCGACTCTCAGGCCTTATATTATCAAGCGGTAGTGTTTTGGCTACAATATTTTTCATGCTTTACGAGGTCAGTCAGAATCCCTGTTTGTTAGAACTTAGTGAAAAAAACTGTGATTTTGTTAAAGTTGACTCTCTAAGATCTGTAACAACTATTGCAGTCTATTCGGGAAGTTTGGGGGTAGTGATGTTAATTTATGGATTAGGACTTCTAAAAAAACCACTGGTTCCATATGCTTTGGCAATCGCTTTTGGTGGTTCTTTAATACTTACAATTGTTCTACTTATGTCTGCTTTTGAATGGATCGAAGAATCAGTCTGGCTCCTATTACTACCTTTATTATTCTTAGGAATGGGATTAGCGGGTCTTCATCACAGAAGATATCAGCTAGCGGGTTTTGTCATAGGCTGTTATATTTCGGGATTAGCCGGAATTGGATGGTTAATTGAACCGAATCTTGCTTCAGGTGGTTTTCTGGGAGGGGGGCTTCCAATGACTGGATCTGGTTTACTATTTATTCTGAGAAGAACTGACCGTGAAGCAAGAGAAAAAATGCTGAATGAGGCACAAGAGCTTCTAGATACTGGATACCCCAGCAGATCACTAGATGCATCTAACCGATTGATGAGACGGGCCCAGCAAGATGGGGTTTTGATGCAAGATGCACGCATGTGGCTCAGTAAAGCTAGAGCACTAACTGGGCACAGAGAGTATGAAAGATCGATAACCTATTATTCTATGGCTTTAGAAATTGAAGAGCAAAATGAAAACATATGGTTTGAAAAAGGTAACTTACATCGAAAACTGAAACAATGGAATGAAGCTGAAAATTGCTTCCAAAGTGCAACCGAAATTAGCTATACTTTTGGTGATGCATGGCTAAAACTTTCTCAAACCAAAGAACGACTTGAAAAATTGGATGAGGCTGAAGACAATTACCATATTGCTTTAGAATTAGAATGTGACCATGGTCTTGCATATCTAGGATTAGGGAGAGCTCAATCAAAACTGGGTAAAGTCAAAGATGCTTTGAAATCTGTGGAAAAATCAATTGCAAGCATGAATGACGATTATAGGCCATATATGGTTAGAGGAGATATTTACTTTGGATTAGGGGATTATGAAAGAGCAGATTCTAAAGGATATTCAAAAGCCGTCAAAATTAGACCTGATTTGAAACGAGGATGGAGAAAGCTAACGAAAGTTTACAGAGCACAGGATAAAAACGAATTATTGATTATGGCACTTTCAAGAATCCTAGAAATAGATTCTGAAGATGAAATAGCATTATGGGAGAGGGCTGAAGCTCATTTTGAGGATAAGAAATTAGGAGATGCTATGGGGGATGTACACAAATTATTGGCAATCAATCCCGGAAACCAAAAAGCTAGGAAATTCAAAGCTCAGATTTTAGAAAAACTAGATACCAGAGAGTGGGACTGATGTTCAAATTAAGGATAAGAAATCTCAATGAGTCTTACGGTGGGACAAATGAACATCTAGTCGCAGATTTTCTACAAGCTATTGGATTTTTGGGAACCGATGGGCCCAAAGCAAAAGAAACAAAAAGAGCAAAAACCGGAATTTTATTATTTACAAAGTGCTTAATGCCAGATTCTAGAAAATCATGGACTACCTCCGAAATGGCAAAAGAATTGGGAGTCCCTTTACAAGGAATCTATAGACATCTACAATGGTTACGTGAGATAGGATTTTTAACAGAAGATTTTCCTGGAAAGGCTGAGGACCCAAAAAAGGTTAGATTATGGCATTATGATTTGGAAAAAGCCTGGGCTGGTGTCGAAAATAGAGCTAGAATTTGCTTGGAAACATATAGAGAAATCGTGAATAATCTAAATGACACTCTCAAAGAAGCTAAAGATATGGTTCCTGAAGGAATGATGATTCTGGATAAGGAAGAAGCTTTTGAAATAGACTTAAGGGAAATAAAAAAAGATAACGATCAAAGCTATGAAACAGACTTAAGCGCAATTGGAAGAGGAATCGGGCTATTATCAAATCACCATTATCCATACAATGAGTCAATGCCATACAAAATTTTAGATGAATGCTTTTTTCAAAGACCGGATCGAGCCTGGACAGCTGAAGAAATTGCTGCATGGATTGAAACTACAAGACCAACTGCATATAGACACCTAAATCGTCTAATTTCTTTAGGGTTAATTGAACGATGTAGAGCTGCAGATGGTGGACCTCCTACCAGTGCTTTCCACCTACGCTACGGTTCTCTCAAGAAAGGTTGGCAGAAAATAGAAACTCAAATTGAATTAGTTTTAGATAAATATAGAAAAACAATTAGTCAATTAAAGGAAAATTAATGAATCCTCACCATCCTGCCAACAATGTAACATCTAAAGGAGATTATCTTAAAGATAAAAATATCTGGTTAGGAATTACAGGTTCAGTCTCATGTGTAGAAACGATTGGCATTACTAGAGAACTTCTGCGATATGGGGCTAATGTAACAATTGTTGCAAATCGTGCTGCGCTAGAACTAGTCGGTGAAAAAGCATTAGAATTTGCCTGTGGAAAACCCATAATCAAAGAAATTACGGGCCAAGTTGAACATGTTATTGCAGGATATGAAGCTGATTTACTTATGATAAGTCCCTGCTGTGCTACTAGTCTTGGCAAAATGGCAAATGGAATTGGAGATAATCCTCCTATGTTAGTTGCTTTGACATGTATAGGTGCCAAAACTCCTATTGTTGTGGCACCTGCGATGGATAAAAATATGACCAATTCAAAGATTGTCCAAAAAAATATTAAAGCAGTTAGAAAGTTCGCTACAATAATTGATCCACTAGTGATTGAAGGTAAAGCAAAATTACCTTCCAAAGAAAGAATAGTAGCTGAAGTTTGTAAGATAGCAGGCCCCAGAAAATTAACAGGTAAAAAAATATTGATTATTGGAGGTGGAAGTAGTGAACCTATTGATGATGTAAGGGTGATAACAAATAAATCTAGTGGATTTATGGCAACTTCTTTGTCTGAAACTGCCTTTGCAATGGGTGCAGATGTTGAACTATGGTTAGGCAATGCTATTCACGAACCAGGTGAATGGATTAAGACAACCCGATTTTCAACTCTAACAAAATTGAAGAATATGGTAAAAAGTATGAAACCATATGATGCCATAATTATGCCTGCAGCACTCTCTGATTTTATACCTGCTCAAACAAAAGGAAAATTAGATTCTTCGGAACCAATTACTATAAAAATGAAGAAAGCACCAAAGATAATCAGCAGTATCAGGAAAAAACATAAAGGATTGCTGTATGCCTTCAAATTAGGATCACGAATTAGTGATTCGAAATTAATTGAGAAAGCTAAAGCCTTACTAAAGAATTCAGATTGTGTTATTGCTAACTATTCGGATGCTATGGGCTCAAAAGATAGTAAAGTAGCCATTATAGACAAAGAAAATACGGATTGGATAACTGAATCTAAAATGGAAATCTCAAAAAGAATTTTAGAAAAGATAGCTTTAGAAATCTAAGTTTTAATTTTTTGTAATACTCTTAAATTAACTTTGAACAATGCATTACGGGCTGTATCTTCAGGTACATGTTCAATTATACCTTGAGCATTTAATGACTCGATTACAAGACTACCATGATATGTGGCGTTTCTAGGTTTTAGTCCAAATTCTCTAATCAAATGGCGCTCAATAACGCGTTTAGCTGTTGTTGAATGGCCTGGATAATAGGTTTCCTTTAGCATTTCAATAACAGAAGCAGTTCTTATTATTAGATTTTTTGCTTTTTCTTTCATTATCCTTTGCTGTTCTTCAGTCATTGGCTTTTCTTCTTGTTCTTCGTCCAAAATTTCCTCTATAGCAGTCTATTCAGCTGAAAGGTGTCATAATAAGTGTATGCCTTGCTTAATTCTAAAACCCCCTGTTAAAATGACAAATATAAGCCGAGGTCGCTTAGCCTGGTATAGCGCGGGCCTGGAAAGCCCGTGGGAGCAATCCCTCGCGAGTTCAAATCTCGCCCTCGGCGCCA
>JAPYSZ010000066.1 GCA_029941645.1 Candidatus Poseidoniia archaeon | reverse complement strand
AAATCTGAATACTGCACAGCGAGATTGTATTGGTTCTATAATTTTAGATGAATAATTACACGACATTACAAATCTACACGTTCTTGAATATTTTTCCATAGTTCGTCTAAGGGCAGCTTGCGCTGCACTGGTTAATGCATCAGCTTCATCTAGAAAAATTATTTTAAATCCATCTTCACCAAGTGGCGCAGTTCTTGCAAATTCTTTGATTTTCCCTCTTACTACATCAATACCTCTCTCATCTGAGGCGTTTAATTCATGTAAATTATGTTTCCATAAGTCCCCAAAAAGTTCTCTGGCTAGCGCTAATGCACTAGTTGTTTTTCCAATTCCAGGAGGGCCTGCAAATAGCAAATGCGGCATGGATCGTTCTTTAACATAGTTCTTCAATCTTGTTGTAACTGCAGATTGTCCAACAACTTCTGAAAGGTTGGTCGGGCGGTATTTTTCAATCCAAATCTCCTCCATTAACTCCCTATTCGCCCGTTGTATTTAATTCCGTCTATAGCTTAATGTAAAAGATAAATAGCCCCTATACAACCTATATTTCGATGTCAAGGTATGAAGGTGTTGACTTTTACAATATTGAGAAGCACCTCACTGAAGAAGAAATAATGGTTCGTGATTTAGTTCGTGATTGGGTTGATGAAAAAGTAATACCTATTATTGAGGATTATTATACAAAAGGTACTTTCCCAATGGAGTTAATTTCTGAAATAGGTGAAATGGGACTTTTTGGGTGTAATCTTGAAGGTTATGAATGTGCAGGTCTTTCTAATGTGGCTTATGGCCTTGTTTGTCAAGAATTAGAACGAGGAGACTCAGCAATACGCAGTTGTGTTTCAGTACAAGGTTCATTGTCTATGTACCCAATCCATGCTTTTGGTACGGAAGAACAAAAACAAAAATATTTGCCAGGCATGGCCCAAGGAAAGTTGATTGGCTGTTTTGGATTAACCGAACCAGATCATGGTTCAGATCCGGGAGGAATGGAAACTAAAGCTGTAGATGATGGAGATTCTTATGTCCTTAATGGGGCAAAAATGTGGATAACCAATGGAACTGTTGCAGATTTGGCAATTGTCTGGGCAAAATTAGAGGGAAAAATACGCGGATTTATTGTCGAAAAAAGTGATTCAGGATTTTCAGCACCGGAAATGAAAGGAAAACATTCTCTTAGAGCTTCAATTACCAGTGAATTAGTCTTTCAAGATTGTAAAATCCCTAAAGATAGAGTTTTACCTGAAGTTCAAGGCTTGAAAGGTCCACTAAGCTGCTTAACGCAAGCTAGGTATGGGATTACTTGGGGTTCAATAGGTGCCGCGATGGGCTGTTTTCACTCATCAGTAGATTATTCTAAGTCACGAATTATGTTTAAAAAACCAATTGCTAGTTTTCAGTTGGTTCAGAATAAATTAGCATGGATGCTTAGGGAAATAACTAAAGGCCAATTATTGGCTTATCACTTAGGTAGAGCTAAAGACAGTGGCGAAGCAACACCCGAAATGGTTTCACTTGGCAAAATGAATAATGTTGATGTAGCAATTCAGATTGCAAGAATGGCGAGAGATATTCATGGAGCTAATGGTATACTTAATGAGTATCCAATAATGAGGCATATGGCAAATTTAGAGAGTGTTTACACTTATGAAGGTACACATGATATTCATAATTTAATTCTTGGCCGTTGGATAACTGGAATTCAGGCCTTCGAATAATTAAACGGTGCCTGGGCTTGTTACAGCTTCGTTCCATGTTTCACAATTGTAACAACTTCTTGTCAAAGATTTACCGTTACCATTTGCCCCGTCACTAGTAGTGTAGCTAAATGACTCAGCATAATTTCCTCTGGAGAGGGTAATCGTTTCACTATTTCCTAACCCATTTCCTATTGCAGTATCCTCAACTGAGAAAACATAGGTATAGTCAACGTAGGTTTCCGTAAATACAGTTGGTGAAGTTGTCAATATTCCCGCTTTATTTCCTGGAATAGTTAAGGTATCATCATCGTCAGATACAATTAGATCGCTGTCACCCAGATCCTCAATTGCCCAACTGGTAATGTATATTGCAAAGGGATTTGGATTATAGACTTCAATCCATTCATATTGGTTTCCATTGTTAGTAGGATTGTACATGATTTCAGTCATATAGATTTTACTGCTTGGATTTTTCCCTTCAAAGATGGTTACAGTCAAAATAGCTGGTAAAACAGTTGTACCATCATTGTAGAGCATATACTTTTCAGATTTCACACTAATTGTAGAGTTACTTGAATCTCCACCCCATAAACATACAGACTCGTCTGGAACCAGTGTACGTACTTCAATTTTCAAATGTTGTGTAACTTCCAATTCTCTTCTTAGCTGTGTATATGGGAATTTTTGTAAAGCAGCACATTTATCCTTATCTAATTCCCCATTTGAGTTGAGTAATCCTACTGTGGCACCATCCTTCAGTTGTATAGTTCCAACACCAAACTCAAAATCCTCCCAATTAGTTGCATTTCCAATCTTCCCCTCTGAACCTGTTAGTTCAGAAAGTACTTCTCTAGCCATTACAACACGTTCATCATTATTATCTGAATCTATACCTATACGATAATTCATTGATGAGGTAAATGCTTGGACTAATAGAACAAATACAGTTAATGCTATGGTAAATTCAATAACATGAGTAACGGCGTTTTCATCTTTACTTAGGGTCCTTCTCATCCTTTCATTTCCCTCTTGAATAGCCATGTTGCCATTCTAAGGCACATTATTGGCCACAAGAAGACTGACAATAAAGCTAACCATCCAGGTACACCTTCTAAATCGACAGCTATAGTTCTATTTGTGAACAAACCAACAACCATTTGGTAAATTACACCAGGATTCAATAAACCCATACGTGATGCAAATTTTTGATAGTCAGGATCGTTTCCGAAATTTTCGCCATTGATATCAACTCCAATTATAGTGGCCATTGCTATTACGGCTAAAGTCCATACCAAGGCAAATAGTAACCATGCACTTAATCCGTAAATTACTACACTTGACCCACTTCTGGCTGAAATTGCTAGACAAAGTTGAAATGTTACCATTGTAAAAATCATTATTTGTCCGAAGAAAAGGAAGGCAAACATACTGCCTATTGGTGGCATATTCCCTTCCGTGACCATAAAATATAATCCAATTAGTTGAGCTATAAATGCAGGAATTCCAACAACCATGGTCAGGCCTAGAGCTTTTCCTAAGACAATAGTTTCACGATTTATAGGCCTAGCAAGCAATAAATCCATAGTATTCTCCTGTCTTTCTTTATGGAATGTATCTACAGATACACCAATAGCAACCATTGAACCTATTATAAATGTGAAATAAGATAATTGGATGATGCTTCCTTTGGTAGTCATATCCCCAAGAATAGAATTAGAATCATTCTGTAACTGTCCTAGAAGCATCCCCATTCCCACTATGAAAACAAAAAAGATGAGGCCTAATACAATCATTCTTGGTGCTTTCAATCCTCTTTTAAATTCAAATAAAGCAATGTGTCTTGCAAACTTCATTTGCTCTTTTAGATTACTAACACGTTTTAGTGAAAAATAGAGCCCTAAAGCAAAAACTATTGTCTCGATTCCAAAAAAGTAATAATCCTTTTCGCCAGCCATGGTGATATCATCTATTTCAGCTTCCCATATCTGGCTTTTGAGGTCGATATCTATATTATTTCTTTCGTAATTAAAATTTCTTTCGACTAATGTAGCTTTGACGGTTACTACTTCATTTTCATAGAATTTTCCATCTAAACTCCCATTAACTAAGATTCTCATTCCATTTAGGTTAATCATGGATTTGCTGTAACTATCTTCACTGTATACTAGTCCATCTATTTCATCAAAATTTCCATTAGATTTTTCAAGAGATCCGATACTATCATTAGTATATGGAAATATTTCTAAAACACCCTTAAATATTACAGTTTCATTCAAAAGATTTTCATTGCTATAATAGATAGTCGTTTTGTTATCTTGTTCGGTTATTTTTCTATCATTCCAGACACTTAAAGGATCCGTTTCTGTAGTTATTTCCCAATAAACTTTGTGACTAATAGCAATAATAAGTATGACAGAAACCGCGATTAGCAAAGGTTGCCACGTGTGGTTTAATTTCCATTGTTTAATTGCTTTATCTTTAAACTTCATCTTCACCCTCTGTTTCAGTTAAAAATACATCTTCCAGCGTCGTATTATGTGGTTCAATAGAGAAGATTTTTGTTCCATTCACAACTAATTTATCAGTAACCCATGGAATTAAATCTTCTTTTAATTTTAGAATAATTTTTCTATGTTTTCCTAAATCTTTGTTTTCTAATATACTAATGTATTTATTTTTATTTAGTATTTTTTCGTCTTTTTCATTAAAATCATTTACACGTAAAGATAATTTTATCGCAGTCTTTTCTACAGTTTCCATTATCTTTGAAATTGATTCTTGTCTAATCATTTTTCCATTATTGATTATTCCTACATCAGTACATAATTCTTGAACTTCAGATAGGATATGTGAGCTAAATATAATGGTTAGTCCTTTTTTGTTTAAATCCAATAATAATGTTCTGAGAGCCTTAACACCTCTTGGATCAAGCCCAGAAGTCGGTTCATCTAAAATTAATATTTCAGGTTCGTGAAGTAATGCAGTTGCTAATGCTAACCGTTTTCTCATACCTAGTGAATATTCACTAACAGTTTTCACTAAACTATTACTGAGTCCTAATAAATCTAATAATTTCTCCCCTCTTTCTTCTATAATAGAGTCAGATAGACTGTAAAATCCCCCATAAAATTTCAGTGTCTGTTGTGCAGTTAGACTTCCATATAATCCTACTTGCTCAGGTAGAAAACCTATCTTATTTTTATTCTCAAAACCGTTATTTTCTATGTTCTTTCCATCAATATAAATAGTTCCATCATTACATTTTAGAATTCCAGTTATACATTTAATGGCGGTTGTTTTTCCGGCTCCGTTTGGTCCTAAAAACCCAAATATTTGGCCTTTTTCTACACTAAAACTCAATTTATTTAGGGCGTTTGAGGATCTAATAACTCTACCAAAACGGCGAATACGATAGTCCTTCTGGACTTCATTTAATTCGAGAAGGCTCG
>JAPYSZ010000065.1 GCA_029941645.1 Candidatus Poseidoniia archaeon | reverse complement strand
AAGCAATATCATAAAAAGGTCCTCTGTTACCAAAAATAATGAGTTCTGAATCCCTACAGAAATATGAATTCAAGCAATCCCTTGAACGAATCAAGAACTATAGAGGACATGCTACCGAACTCGTGAGCTTGTATATACCTCCAGATCGCAAAATATATGATGTACAATCGTATCTCCGTAATGAAGCTTCACAATCTGCAAACATAAAATCAAAATCGACGAGAAAGAATGTGAGTGCGGCAATTGAATCGATAATGTCTCGATTAAAATTATATAAGAATCCACCTGAAAATGGAATGGTTTTCTTCGTAGGACATGTTTCCAAAGGTGGAAATCAGACTACAATGATTCAAGAAGTAGTAGTACCTCCTGAACCTCTACCCACTTTTCTTTATAGATGTGATTCAGGATTTTTTCTAGAGCCTTTGGAAGGACTAGGGGAAACACAAACACAATACGGACTAATTGTCATAGATAGGTCAGAAGCTGCATTGGGAATCCTTAGAGGAGCAACCATTAAAACATTGAAACACATGTATTCACAAGTACCATCTAAACATGGAAAAGGTGGACAATCTAAGCAAAGATTTGAAAGATTGATTGAGGAGGCAGCACATGAATGGTACACGAAAGTTGCACATTATGCCACTGAATGCTTTCTAAATAATAATATAGAAGGAATATTAATCGGCGGACCTGGAGCAACTAAAGACTACTTTATTGGTAAAGATTACCTGAATCATGAACTACGAAAAATAGTAATTGACTCATTTGATACAGGATATACTGATGAAACAGGGCTTAGAGAATTAGTAACACGTGGATCTAATAGACTTTCTGAAATGCAACTTGTTAAAGAAAAGAAAATAATGGATAAATTCATGAAAGAAGTACTATCACCAAAAGGCACATTAGCAACATACGGAATTAAACAAGTTGAAAATGCATTGAATCTTGGTGCTATAGACCACTTGTTAATCTCCGAAAGCTTAGAGAAAATGGAACATATTGAAGAGGGAACTGTGAAAAGACTCGGTGAGGCTGCTGAAAAGAGCAAAGCAAAAGTTACTATTATCTCAGTTGAAAGTGAAGAAGGTGTCTCCTTACAGAAAGCTTTTGGAGGGCTAGCTGCGATACTGAGATATCCTATAGCTTAGAAATATGTTTTACACGCGAAAATGTGGAGAAATTGAGGAATCTGACTTTGGTTCTGAGCAAACTCTATGTGGTTGGTTACAAGATACAAGGAATTTGGGAGGCATTGCCTTCTTACAATTAAGAGATATTACTGGTGTACTCCAATTGACACTTTTAAAGAAAAAATTGGGAGATGAAAATTTCAAAAGTTGGGCTAATATTAACCGAGAATCTATTATTTTAGTTAGAGGAATAGTCAAAGGAAACAAAGAAGCACCTGGTGGTGTCGAAATGTTACCTGATAATATAGAATTGATGAATGAAGCTGAAACACCATTGCCTTTAGGTGTAATTGATAAAATAGATAGTGAAATTGAAACCAGATTAAATGCACGATATTTAGATCTCCGAAAAACGAAAATTGCGGCAAACTTCCAAATTAGAGCCGCTATATCGGGTGCAGTCCATAAACACCTTCGAAGAGAGAACTTTTTAGAAGTGCAAACCCCTAAAATTATTGCCTCAGCAACAGAAGGTGGAACTTCCTTATTCGAGATGAAATATTTTGATAAGACTGCATATCTTGCACAATCTCCTCAACTTTACAAACAAATGTTAATGAGTGGGGGATTGGAGAGAGTTTACGAAGTGGGACCTGCATTTAGAGCTGAAGAACACAACACTCCAAGGCATTTGAACGAATTTATCTCAATTGATATTGAGATGTCATTTGCTAATGATGACGTTGTAATGGGTGTTATGGAAAGATTAGTGGCCACTGCAGCCAGAGCTGTTTCAAAAGAGACTAAAGTCCTAAAAACTTTAGGTATCGAACCTATTGAAGTAGAATTACCCCTTCCAAGAATAACATATGATGAAGCTGTAGAAATGGCTCAAGGAAAAGTAGAATGGGGTGAAGATTTATCGATGGAAGCTACAAGAGCTATAGCAAAACAAATGAATGGCTTTTATTTCATTACAAAATGGCCATTATCATTGAAACCTTTCTATATTCAACCAGATGATGACCCAAAATACAGTAAAGGCTTTGATTTTATGTATAATGAAATTGAAATGACTTCTGGTGGTCAAAGAGTACATGATGTTAATTTGCTTAGAAAAAGATTAAAGGAACAAGGATTAGATCCTGAAGGGTTTAACCATTATTTGGATCCATTTAGATATGGAATGCCACCACATGCTGGTTGGGGATTGGGACTAGACCGATTAACTATGATTTTTGCTGGAGCAAAGAATGTAAGAGAATGTGTTTTGTTCCCAAGAGACAGAACTAGAATGACTCCATAAATGAGGTTAAAAACAATTTTATGGAATATTGTTGGAATTATATTCATAATATTAGGTCTGGTTTTTAGTTACCAATGTACTTTTTCTCAGCCACCCATATGCTCTTTCAATCCGTTTTTTGTAGCCCCTTGTTGGACAATTGCAATAATTACCTTCGTCTTAGCATATTATTCTGAATTAGAGAATATTGAGGAACAAAACCAGAATGACAAAGAGGGGAAATAATTGGTGGGTCCGCCCGGATTCGAACCGGGGATCTCCGCCATGTCAAGGCGACGTCATAACCAACTAGACCACGGACCCGCGAGTTTCTCCAGCTAAGGCTGTTTTAAATAACTTCCAATTTATTTCCAAGACCAATTCTAGCTGAAATATCCTCTAAGATACCCAAATAATCGGATGGTGGACTATCAATCAATTCTTGAACCGAAGATTTCAATGTTTTACCAAGTGATTGCTCTTCTTTACTATATTTCCAAGCTCGACTAGATGTTGCATTTAAACAAATTAGAATTGCCCATGAAACTGACTTAGTCATATTATTATTCGATGACGAAGTCTCTATCAACTTAATTGCATCATTTTTCACGCCTGATTTTAACATTCGGACAGTATCATCCAACAATTTTAGAGGTTCGCTCAAAGAACGGAACCTTGGATAATCACTAGTCAAACTTTCTTTGACAATATTGTTGTACAATTCTCTCAATAACTCCAGCGAATTCTCACCGTTATAATCGTCCAATTTACCTGAATTGATTCTACTGACAATATGACTACCTGCTGAACCCCAAGTGTATTCTGTAAAATTAGATAGCGTGAAATTATCTAGAATTATAGAGCCTATATCTTCTCCTAATATATCTTCAACAATCGCTTGATCTATTTTATTACTACTTATTTTACCAATCAATTCTTTTGCGGTCAGAACGTTATTAGATATTATGAAATAATTATCATCTAATGACTTAACTTTCTCTTTTTGATAATTAATTATTGAATTCCATAAATCTGAATCTGATACAATACCCTTTCTATAATCATTAAACAGTTCATCAGGTATCTCTTTTATTATTTCTGAAAGAAAAGTGGATGCAGAAACCTCAAAATCTAAGTCTTGCTCGAATGCTATTTGATGTCTCAAAAAATAACTGTAACTGTTATCCTTAGATTTCGAGACTTTACGTGGAGGTAGTGTTGCCAGATTCCCCAAAGATTTACATTTTATCTTGATACCTAATAACTCATCTCCACCTTTCTTAATTTTTAAATTATTACAGGCCTCATCCCACAAAACTTGGGGATATTTTGGTGAATTACCTGTACAGACCAATCCATTCTCTAGAACATATATGAAAAATTTATACTTTTTAACGTAATCCAAATGCGCAAATCTTGACCATAATCTATGATGATGGTTCTGGATACCGATCAGTTTTTCTTTGGAAATACCATAACCTCGCATAACATAATTGACCTCCCCATGTGGAAAGCGAGCAATTGCCATTATCGGTGCACCAGAATCTAGGATAGTTAGTGAAGCTCCATATGCCTTAGCTAGTGGATCCTTTACTTTAGTACCAACTATTTTAGAGAAAAAACCAGGAGGATTCTCATATCGGTCTTTAGCTAATTCTAATTCTTTAAGTACGCGTGAATAAAGATCATCTGCTTGTGTTCCTGGCGTTGTTTTGGGTAATAATAATTTTGGATTTTCTTTCAATTCATTAATTCTTGATATTAACTTTTTTTGCTCAGATTTAGCCGCTGTCTTGGTTCCTCTCAACCGTGTTCTTCGTTTTTTCACTTTATCATGACCTCAATTTGTTTTGTACTCTATCAAAAAAATCATCCTTAAATCTGACTAATTCGACAGGCTCCTTAGATTGTTTAAAAATAAGTTTATCATCCTTTTTTATCATTATTTCATCCTGTCCATCAATTACCATAATTGCCTCAGGATATCCTGTTATTCTAGCGGTAATTTCATATTTGGAAGGAATCACTAATGGTCTAGCACCGATGCGATAAGCAGCCATTGGCACAATAATATGGGATTCTAGAGTAGGATATAGTATAGGTCCACCTAAAGACATTGCATAACTAGTAGAACCAGTAGGTGTAGCAATTATCAATCCATCACCTCTGAAACTATCGGCCACCGAACCATCAATTTTAATTTCGAAACCCTGTATTTTAGCCACTCTCGATGAATGAAGAACAACTTCATTCAAAGCAGTACCAATATGTAAATCATTGATAAATGCATCTATTCTATGTACTTTTTGTAACTCATAATTCTTAGACTCTAATCTCTTAAATGCTGAAAATAAATCCTCTGAATGTTCCATTGCTGTGAGAAAACCAACACCGCCACAATTAATTCCAAAAACCGGCTTATTGAGATTAGATAAAATATGGAGTAAAGTACCATCGCCTCCTAATGAAATAAGCATATCTCCTTGAAGTTCAGTTATAGAATTACCAGTTAAACCAACAATTTTAGCCGTTTCTTCTTCTAATTCAAAGTCTTCCAAAAAACCAATGACCCTTGTTAATATTTTTTTCATATTCGGCTGTTTCGGGTTAGCCACAATGGAAAATTTCACAGGCTCTTATCGAATAGTTATTATTAAGGTAGGCTTGAATTAGTAAAACAATGAGACTAGGAGCTCACGTAAGTGTTGCAGGGGGACTTCAGAACGCAATCCC
>JAPYSZ010000064.1 GCA_029941645.1 Candidatus Poseidoniia archaeon | reverse complement strand
AATTATCAAAACTATAATAGCCGATAACTGGATAGTCATTACAATAATTGTAGAGTCCATCCATACTGACATCGTAATTTCCTCCAAGAATAGTCAATCTTTTATCGACATCAACCGCATCATAGTAAGTTCGAGAAGCAACACGTATTGTGTCACCAGCAGAAGCATTTTCAACAGCTTGAGTTATGTTTGAATAATCTGCGTTATCAAACATGTTATCTACAGTATATGTTGTAGCCTCAGAATCATCAGAAACAAAAACAAAGAGTAAAAAAGTAGCTAAGAGAAGTAAACCTGCATTAACTAATCTTGTTTGACCAATCATGATTATACTTGCTTCCTTGTCACTCGCGTATATACGCGTTCTATCGCTATATAAAGCAAAAGGATACCTCCTAAACTCAAAAAATATACTAAATAGATGGGGCTCTTTCTGAAATTTATGGTGGCTTCAAATGACCTTTTCAAGGAACTTATGCGTAGGTTTGCAGCTGGTGTAACACTAGTAACTTTTAATGAAAATAAGAAGTTTGGAGGTCTTACTGTTTCGAGCTTCTGCTCACTCTCTATGGAGCCTCCTTTAGTTTTAATATGTATCGATAGAAAAATTGCTAGCCATGACTCACTAGAAAAAACTGATACTTTTGGGGTTAATATTTGTAATTCAAAGCAAGGAAAACTAGCATGGGACTTTGCCAATTCAAAAATAGATAAAAATGAATTGATTAAGTCGCTACCTCATACACTTACAGAATTGGGTACACCTTTGCTGGATGGATGTTTAGCTACAATGGAATGTAAAATCACTCAAAAATATGATGGTGGTGACCATACCATCTTTATTGGCCAAGTTGAAGAAGGAAAATTTGATGAAAATGCAAAACCATTGGTGTACTATGGATCTGGATTAGGGGAATTCAAGCCAAACTAGAAGCAAATTTCTTAATTATCTTATCAGGAACTTTACCTCTGAGTGCTACGTGAGTTCTGTAATAATATGCATATAACCAAATTTCCTTTACTTCTATTTCTCCTTCACTCAATATGAGACGGCCGACAGGTCTCCACAATCCTACACTATTCATATTTACACATGAGACTTCTTTAACGGATAAATCTGCAACAAGGAATAATCTTTCCAAATCATACAATACCTCATCACCATCTTTACGTAAAAGAAATCCTTTACTATTCTTTAACCTGTAACCCTGTACTGCTAAAAACAAGCCAGATAAACCAAGTAAAGCAAAAGAAAGATGAATAGCATTAGTTACTACTGGTAAAACTTCTGACTGATCAGGAAGAACAGACCAACTTAGAAAAGAATAACATAGTACTGTTACAAACAAAATCAATCCAGATGCAATATACCATTCACGGCTTTCACTATTATACTCTAAGTCTGTCATTAGAACAAAGTTTGTTGTTTAGGGCCCCTTTTACCCCTTTTCAATGCTTTTTCATCCCAATCAAAAACATCGGTAATTCTAGACAATGACTTAGCTATTCTATCTGCATAATAATTGTAATCTGGTTTTGGACAAGTCTCCTCAGGAATATAAGGTTCAACTTTCATAGGAGTTATACTAGCATCTGTAACTATAAATGATATCTTCATGCCACTAACAAATGGACGGCCAGTTTCAATATATTTTTTGTAAGCCTGTAAATGGGCTTGATTATCTTCATTTACATATTTTCTCTTAAGATTGACAGTTTTAGAAATAACAAATTGATTATCATCAAATTCCCCTTCTGAAACTTTGGTAACCCAATTCTTTGAAGATTCTAAAGCGTCCTCTATGTTTCTATCCATCAATTTAGCAAATATATCTTCAAGTGCCTGAACTTGAATTGGAAATGCGTCAGTACGTCTAGTTTCATATCCTCTAATTAACATACTTTCCTTAGGCCAAATTTGTTTGCCAACATATCTTTTCTTAACACCATGCGAGAAAAATGGTTGAAGTATCTTTTCAAATTCTAATTGTTTAGCACCAACTGAATATCTATCGGCTATAGATTCCCCAAATTCTATGGTCTTATTCAATTCATCATAGGGTGAACGGAAAAAAACTGAATCTGTATCTCCATAAATTACATCAACACCTTCATTTTCTAATTCCTCTATGATATCCTTAACATATTCTCTAGCATAAGCCGTTATGGAAGCACCAATATTCAAATTTGTAAAACGATAAAAATATGATGCAAAAACACCATAAACTGAATTCATTAATATCTTTATGGCTTCCTGAATTCTCCTGTAATAATCTTCATCACTTTTTGTTTTCGCAGAAGCCTGGAGTTCCTTAGCTGAATCCCTATCTTTCATCAAATTAATCAGTAATTCAGGTAACATCCCTTTTTTCTGTTCAGGACTCTTAAATTTTACACCTAATGGAGTCTCAATCTCACCATCTGGTGACATAGTAGAAAAACAAAGATTGCGATCTATGATTATGCTAGGGTACATTGACTTGAAATCTAAAACACAGACCCACTCATAGAGTCCAGGATTAATATTGTGGACATAACCGCCTTCAATATGACCCGTACGTTTCTGATGATTTGTCATTGGTACTCCTACCCCTTTAGAATCTGCAAATCTTATCAATAATGAATCAATCATATTTGAAGTGATACCATTGATTACATTATCTAGGGGTAATTTAGCAACAGAACCAAGATGTTGATATTTTTGAAGAACCTTAATATGCTCTAATATCTCCACTGCCAATTTGGCATCCTCTAAACAATAATCCATAACTTTTTGAGGATTATTAGCCCATTCCTCATCCATTTTCTTAGGATTTACATCGTGCTTCTCTTTTCCTAATAGCTCTTTAGCAACTGCATTCAAGGATTCTTGTCTTGGTCTAACTTCACGTTTAACATTCCACCATGCGTCTACAATAACTCTACCACGAGCCTGCCAAAATCTTTGGAATTTTTGTTCTAAATTAGTACCATCCCTACCTATTGCCAACTTAACCCCATAAACCTCAGCTCTTTCTACCAAAAGTGGCAAATCATATCCATCAATATTATATCCCGTAATTATATCTGGATCGTGTTCTTTTATTACTTTAACAAAATCATTCAATAATTTTTCTTCATCGCCATGCAACGTTTCTTCATGGGTGTATCCTTCTGATGTTTTTATGCAATAACTTAGACAGTAAATCGTACGTTCAAAGATAGAATTTTCTATGTCAAAACTTAAAATTTTAAAGTCTGATTCGAAGCTTTCAGAAGGAAGAACTTCAACTACTTCAATAACTTTACAAGACCAACCTTCTTTTTGAATTTCTTTACCACGAACTCGGATACAACCACCAATATCATTATCGTACAAATATCTATGATGAAAGGGAATATCGGCTGCTAATAATTTTAAATCATTATTCTTTAACCATTCTCTAATCTTTGGAACTTTTCCAGGATGGGATACTGTAACTTTTATACATTTTTTTTCCTCGCCATCTACCCACAGATCCAAAGGTTCTAACGTTTCAACATCGCCATTTTTTTCAAGACTTTCGCAAATATCTTTAGGTGGTTCAACGACTTGAAAATAAGGCATCAGAAGTGGTGTTCGAACTGCAATAGCCTCTCCATCTTTGGTAGTACCAAAAAGATAAATCATATTTCGACTTTTTCCATGTACTTCTTCAGTGCAAGAAGCTGCAGACAGTAATCTAATTGAGTAATCCACAATAACCTAACAAAAGTGTGCTATTATCTCTATGGGACTATAATGAATTCAATGCTTGCTCAAAATCCGCAATCAAATCTTCAGAATCCTCTATACCTGTAGAAAAACGAACAAAACCGGGATTTATCCCTACAGCTATCCGATCTTCTTCTTTCCAAGAAACATGAGTAGTAGTACAAGGCATAGAAATCAGTGATTCCACGCCACCTAAAGATACGGCCTGAGTTGAGAGTTGCATATTTTGCATCAATTTGTGACCTTCTGAATCACCGCCCTTAACTACAAAACAAACCATTGTACTAGGACTACTGAGTATCTTTTTGCAAAGTTCATAGTCATTGTGACTCTCAAGACCAGGATAGATTACTTTCTCAATTTTAGGATGTTTTGATAGCCAATTTGCCAAATTACCTGCTGTTTCAGTGGATTTTTTGTAGCGGACGTCTAAAGTCTTTAATCCTCTTTCCAAAAGTGAAGCCTGATGAGGGTCCATTGCACCACCAAAATTTCTCATTTTATACCAAACTTGATCAATCAACTCTTGTCGTGAAGCAATAACGCCCCCTAATAAGTCACTATGACCATTCAATATCTTCGTGACGGAATGAAGGACTATATCAAATCCTTGATTAAGAGGTTGGCAAGCCATTGGAGAAGCAAATGTACTGTCGACTATAGAAAGAGCACCATGTTTTCTGGCTAATTTAGACAATTCAGACAAATCTGACACTTCCAAAAGAGGATTGCTTACGGTTTCACAGTAAAGAACATCAGTTTTTTTATCTTTAAGTGCAGCTTCTACGGAAGAAAGATCCTTCATATCTACAAACTCAATATCTATACCAAATCTCAAAAAATCTTGGTCTAACAAAATCACCGTTCCGCCATAAAGATTACGGGTAGTGACAAGTCGACTACCACTACCTAAAAACGTTAGTAGAGTTGTACTAATTGCTGCCATTCCAGTACTGAATACTAGTGCATCATCTGCATTTTCTAAATGGGCAATTTTCTTTTCGGCGGCTCTCAGAGAAGGGTTGTTATATCGTGAGTAAACGGGTGCCCTTGGTTTGCCCTCTTTCCACATTTTGTAAGCACTTTCATCCAGAAAAAAAGTAGATGACTGAAAAATGGGAGTATTAAGTGAATTCTCACTAGATGATGTTCCTGAATGAACTGCTCGAGTTCCCTTTCCAGTCTTTCTGAGATTCTTTTTGTCAGATGACATTGCTTACCACTTAAGATACAGGTTAAGAACTTTAGTGAGATGTATTCATAAATAGCAAGTCTTTAATTACAAACCAACTAACATAGGAGTGTGATGATGTTTAAAACTGCGAATTTAGGGCGTAATTTGTTGGTTGCATTAATTCTCTCCGTTTTTGTATTACCGGTGGCAAATGCAGGCTTAGTTGAAATTTACATCAACGATTCTGAGGAGTTAACAGAAAGTGAAGAAGAATTCGTAATAAGAAGTGGTAAAGACTTAGATT
>JAPYSZ010000063.1 GCA_029941645.1 Candidatus Poseidoniia archaeon | reverse complement strand
ATTTATCCACATTACAATGGCCCTTAAGGAATCTGAGGATTTTATTTGGCAATTAGAAAATAGATTAGCAGAATTATGTAATATCGCAGAAAGCTTGAAAATTGGGAATCCTGAAATAATTAGAAAATGGTTAAGTGATGATTGTAAACCGTGCCTTGTCGAACACATTATAGAAGGCTATGAAGATGTTTACAAAATTATGATAGAATTAGATAATCGATTAATGTGGTCTGGTTGGCCACTTATTGGGAAATTACATGACCCTATAGAATAAAGAGAAGAAGATTAATACCAGTTTCAATAGAGCCACAGGAAGTTAATGAGTGAAAAACACGTTTATCGTTTTGGACCTGGTATGACTGATGGCAAAGCCGAAATGAAAAATTTACTAGGAGGTAAAGGAGCAAATTTAGCAGAAATGGCTCTTTTGGAAATTCCAGTTCCACCAGGTTGTACAATTACTACTGAAATTTGTACATTCTTTAATGACCATGAACAAACATATCCAAAAAATCTTGATGGGCAATTGAAAAAGGCCCTGAAAGATGTAGAAGATAGAGTAGGGTCTATATTTGGAGATTCAAATAATCCCTTACTTTTATCAGTTAGATCAGGAGCAAGAGCATCTATGCCGGGAATGATGGAAACCGTTCTAAATGTTGGATTAAATGATTTTACAAGAGATGGTTTGATTGCACAAAGTGGCGACCCTAGATTCGTATATGATGCTCAAAGAAGATTGATTCAGATGTATTCTGATGTAGTTATGGAAAAAGCATCCGGAATAGAACCTGAAGAAGGAAGGGGAATTCGAAATCAATTAGAACATGAACTAGAAAAAATGAAAGAGCAAGAAGAGGTCACTGAAGATACTGATTTATCGGCTTCAAATTTGAAAGATTTAGTTGATATTTATAAGGGAAAAGTTTTGGAAGTCCTCAAGAAACCATTTCCCGAAGACCCTTGGGAACAATTATGGGGGGCCATATCTGCTGTTTTCTATTCATGGGATGGAAAAAGGGCTAAAGCTTACCGAAAAATAGAGAACATACCTCAAGAATGGGGAACTGCAGTTAATGTTCAGGCCATGGTTTATGGTAATTTAGGAGAGGATAGTGCTACTGGTGTAGCTTTTACTAGAAATCCCGCCACAGGAGAAAATAATTTCTATGGTGAATGGTTAGAAAAAGCGCAAGGGGAAGATGTTGTAGCTGGAATAAGAACGCCAAATCCTTTGAATGAAGTTTGCCGAACCGAGCATAGTGGTGATTTAGCTAGTTTAGAACAGTCGTCACCGCATCTCTACAAAGAATTGGATACAATACGACTAAATCTTGAGAAACACTACAGTGATATGCTAGATATTGAATTTACGATTCAGACTGGTAAATTATGGATGCTTCAATGCAGAATTGGAAAAAGAAATGGACCTGCAGCCATCCGTATGGCTTCAGAAATGGTAAATGAAAAAATGATAGATGGGAGGACTGCTATCGGTAGAGTTACACCTTCACAGCTAGATGAATTATTACACCCTATAGTTGATCCAAACGTAGAAAAAAATACCCCTTTACTCGCAAAAGGTTTGCCAGCTGGGCCTGGTGGCGCAACTGGAAAAGTTGTTTTCACAGCGCAAGCAGCTGTTGATTGGGCTGCCAAAGGTGAAAAAGTTGTATTAGTGCGTGAAGAAACAAATCCAGAAGACGTTGAAGGAATGAGAGCCTCTATAGCTATTTTGACATCACGTGGAGGAATGACCTCTCATGCAGCATTAGTTGCTAGAGGTTGGGGGATGTGTTGTATTGTTGGTGCTGGAGAAATGAAAGTAGATTCAATCAAAAAAGAATTTACCGTTAATGAACAGACTGTGAATGAAGGTGATTTAATAACGCTTAATGGAACTGCTGGAAAGGTTTATGCAGGGGAATTACCACTTATTGAAACTGACATAACAAGTGATTATCTAACGCATTTCTTGGGATTATGCGATGAAGTCAAAAAACTCAAAGTCAGGACAAATGCTGAAACGCCTTCAGATGCTAAAAGAGCCTTGAATTTTGGTGCTGAAGGTATAGGGTTATTCAGAATTGAACACATGTTTTATGGTGAAGACTCAGAAGAACCGTTATTCCATCTTCAGGAAATGATTATGGCAAATAGTCCTGATGAGAGGAAGACTGCTTTAGATTCATTATTCCCTTTCATGAAGAATGACATCAAAGAAACTTTACGGACAATGAAAGGATTGCCTGTAACCATAAGATTAATGGATCCACCATTGCATGAATTTATTCCACATGATGTTAAAAGACAAAAGAAACTTGCAAATTCTCTGGGCATTGATTCTGATGAATTAGCTAGACGTTCAGATGCTCTGAAAGAATCAAATCCAATGATGGGGCACAGAGGAGTCCGGTTGGGAATTACACATCCTGAAATAACTGAAATGCAAGCTAGAGCAATTTTAGAAGCTGCAGCTGAACTTACTTCTGAGAATGTAGAAACTTTCCCCGAAATAATGATCCCACTAACTGGAATGGAAACCGAATACAACCATCAAGAAAAAATTGTAAGGGAAGTAGCTACAACAATAGATGGTTTAGATAATTACATGGTTGGAACAATGATTGAAATTCCAAGAGCCACGATTATTGCTGATAGAATTGCTGAAACTGCAGAATTTTTCTCATTTGGTACTAATGATTTAACCCAAATGGCTTTTGGATTTAGTCGTGACGATACAGGCGGTTTTATGCCTGCATACTTAGAACTGGGGTTATTACCTGAAGATCCATTTGCAAGTTTAGATGAGGGAGTATGTGAATTAGTCAAAATGGGAATTGAAAAGGGACGGAAAACAAAACCTGATCTAAAAATTGGAATTTGTGGAGAACACGGCGGTGAACCTAAGTCCATTCATTTTTGTCATGATGTAGGTATGAATTATGTTTCATGCTCACCATTTAGAGTACCTATAGCCAGATTGTCAGCAGCTCAAGCGGTGTTGAATGACCAAAAATAAAAACAGCGCAAAATTATTACTGGAATTTAGCATTGGCTTAGGATTATCTACGCTAATTATCACATATATTGTATCAACAACTAGCGGAAGAGTTGCACCTTTCATTCCAATCATATCTGAAATGCCATTCAATGAACCGGAATCAACCATCTTTGGTACTGGGCTTGGAATTAGTATTTTTAGCTTTTTGATTTTAGCTCAAGTTTTTCACAGAATATTCAAACCTCTAACCAAAGAAATTGGTGAAAATTATGAAAATCTTAATGATTTAATACGAATTTTCTCTTCAATAGGTTCAGTTTGTGGAATTATAACTGTAAATTTTCATTGGAATAATTATCCTATTTTACATGGAATTACTGCCTTCATTCTATTTACTTCATTTTTGGTATGGGGAACTTTTGCATACACTGTATTTGAAAAAGCAGGAAAAAGTAATAATATTCGAAAATACGCCGTTTATGCAGGATGGCTATTTTATATCTTCATGGTGATTTTTAGTGCACTAGATAGTCAAGAACTTAAAGAAGATAAGGGTTTTTTATATAGGATGGAGAATCCACCCACTGTTGACGACCCAGTGAAAAGGCCATTGTATCTTAATCTTACTGCACTTTGTGAATGGTGTATGGTATTTTCATTCTATACTGGCGCTCTAACTTATAGAAAAGAATTAGAAGGAATTCAGATCTAAAGTTAAAAGTTAAAAGTTTAATATTGGCCTCGCATTCCTAACATACTTGGCATCGGTCGATCAAGATTTACTGTACGCTATTCGTGCTATCGAAGTTTTACTTGAGTCTGGTGTAGGTGTTGCTGAAGCAATGAAACATATTGCTGATGAAGATTATGGAGAATTAAGCCGTATTTTCAAACAAATTTTTAGTGATACAGATGGTGGAAGGGCATTTGCTGATGCCATTCGCACTCAATCCAGAAAAACAGATTCGGCAGGGCTCCGAAGAGTTTTGACTACATTGATAATGTCTATTGAAGAAGATACCAATGTTATAGACAGATTAAGATCTATTGCTGAAAAAGAAGCTAGAGACAGAAGAATTGAATTAGATGGATTCATAGAAAGTTTATCTGGGGCATCAGAACAATTTATGATTATTTCTATGTTGCTGCCTATTATCGTTGTGATTGGTGCAGTAATTAGTGGTATTATGAACAATGATGCCGCTGCTGCTTTTGGAGGCGGAATGACAATGCCCGAATGGTGTGCGCCTGTTGCTTTTGTTGTAACCGGAATTTTGCTAGCTGGACTAATTACAACTACTAAAGCAAAGGAGCCTGGTGTTTAGAAATGATTGACTTACTGGAAGACAAACTAGGGGTTGACGGAATTGGAGAACTCGCTCTTATGATATGGCTAGGTTGTGGAGTTTTAGGACTTGTAGGTAGCATGATTTACATTCCTCAAAAGAGAAAACAGGAGCGTATTACTGAACTAGAAAATGCTTGGCCAGACGTCCTAGCTGACTTAGCTGAAGAATTAAGAGCTGGAATGGGTGTTGAATCTGCCTTAGATGCTATAGCGAATAGTAGAAAGGATCAGATGGGAAGTAGGCTTAGAGATGCTGTAAATGATATGCGAGATAATGGCTTTGGAAAGGCTATGAAGGATTTCGCAGAAAAAAGCGAATCTGTAATGATTTCAAGAATCGTCAGCATTCTGAATGTAGCATTGGCTTCATCAGGTAGCATAGCCACTACGCTCGAAAAAATATCAGATGAATTCTGGGAAATTTATATGCTTAAAAAGGAAAGACTGATGAAGACACAAAGTAATGCAAATTTCATACTTTGGTTTGGTGCTATTGCTTGTCCAGTAATACTTGGAGCAATTGTAGCCATTTTTGGAGGGGACATTAATGCAGGTGCGACTACACTCAGTTTTGATATGAGTGGCCTCAATAGTTCTTTATTTTTCTATATGATTGTTTTAGGGGCCAGTAGTTTATGGATGGAAGCTGTTATCTTACAAAAAACCAAAACGGCTATCTGGAGAACTCCCATTTTTGTATTTTATGCAATTACTGCCCTTTTATTATCATTACAAATTAAATTAGGAGGTTAAACATGGAACAAGGACGAATTATTGAACAGTATGCAACTGCCAACATCGTGGAAAGACCCGGTGCTGAGCGACACCTGTATCAGGTGACAAAGGCAACAAAATCACCGCAGTATGGTTCACTAAAACCACTATTGGATGATGATAACTTAGAAGAAATAATGTACAATCATCCTGAGAAACCAATCATAGTGGCTCATCGAAAACATGGCATGTGCGTTACGAATGTGAAAATGAGTAGTGAAGAGGCTATGGCAATTATTCAAAAAGTGGCTAAATATGTTGGAAGGCAAGTTGGCCCTGGTAATTTATTGCTAGATGGACGATTACCTGACGGCAGTCGTGTTAACGCAACTATTCCTCCTGTTTCACCGAATGGGCCTACTATGA
>JAPYSZ010000062.1 GCA_029941645.1 Candidatus Poseidoniia archaeon | reverse complement strand
AACATAACAAACATTAGGGGTATATTTAGCAAAATACGCTCATAAATAAAAGCTCCAAATGTCCAACTATCTATCTCTCCACAACTGTGGCCATCATAGTGCTCAAAAGGTGAATTAAAACATTGTTTTCCTTCCCGATAGGCCCAACCATAATTTCCACCAACAACAACAACGTCAATTTCTTCCCATTTATCTTGCCCTACATCGCCAACCCACAAGTCACCATTCTCTCTGTCAAAACTGAACATCCAAGGATTTCTAAAGCCATAAGCAAATATTTCTTCTTTGTAACCTTTGGTATTGTCAACAAAGGGATTATCAGATGGAACTGAATACTCATCACCATCAACATCTAATCTTAGAATTGAACCTTTGAAAGTTTTAAGATTCTGAGAGTGATCAAAAGCATCATTGTACATCCCACCATCCCCTAAACCAACATACAGATAACCATCAGGACCAAAAGCAATATGCCCTCCATTATGATTCCTATATGGTTGGTCAATCTCTAGCAATATATTCTCAGTAGTTCCCACAAACTTTGAAAGGCGTAAATCGCCACCATCAGGGATTGTGTATGTAACAAAGAATTCACCATTATTCTCATAATCTGGATGGAAAGCTAGGCCAAGCAAACCTTGTTCCCAATCTCCATTCTCTACCTGTTCTGTAATATCAAGTAGAATCTCAGTAGTATTACTATCCTCCTCAATAATATGGATCTTCCCAGACTGTTGAATCCCAAATAGTCTATTGGACCCATCTCCAGCATTGTAGATTCCAATCAATTGTTCTATAGATATTTCGGGATTAAATTCCTCAACCGTAACTCCTGATGCTGTTTCACTAAAAGTAAAAATTTTACCGTTTCGATCTGAAAAATATAATTCGCCTGATTCAGACTCTCCAAATGAAGATACGGATATTCTTTTATTACCTGTTAATGAAGTGTTAGCTTTGCTGTCATAAATCAACGTGTTGATGGGGGCACCATCTGTAATTTCCAAAGACCATAATTGGCCCATAATGAAGTCACCATAGATATATTTTCCATACAAACTAGGTGCATTTTGCCCTCGATAAACATATCCTCCTGTAATTGAACCCTGACCATTTTCGGAATCATGCTCATAATCCCAAACCGGATCTACCAAATTTAGACCAGAACCCTCATCTTCACCCGAAAGATTGTCATAAAATCCATAGAGTATTACAGAAATTAACAAAAACACTGTGACAGGAATTGCAGCATTAATCTCACGGAGACTCATTGTTATTGTCTAATGAATCATATATTTAAATTAGACTCAGTCCCAAAATCGTCTAGTTCGAGCATAGGTTATTTCCGCTTCAATTATGGCTTTGACTAAATCTGAATCATCCCTTAACTGTTTTCGCAGAATTCTTCCTGCTGTATCGGGTCCAATACCCCGTCCTGCAATAACCAAAGCCGCTCTTTCACCATGCGATTTTGCTAAGGAGGCTGATTTAGTCAATTTCTTAGCACTCAGTTCTTTATCCACTTCCATAGGATGCAATAATGCAACCATACGACTATTACATTGAGGACAAACTAGTTCATGTTTTGTAATCAATTTAACCTTTCTTTTTCGCTTATTATTACATGAAAGACATTTCAATGACAAATTAGTCCGCATTAATCTTCTTTTTACAGCAACAATAACTGAACTATCCGACTTAGGTGGTTTCAAATAATCACGATAAGGATCTAATCCTGCATATCCATGAGGTGTTTTAGGAGAAAGAATAACTGATATTTCACCAGCATTAATTTTAGTTATGAAATCTTCCATTCCCTTTTCATCTAGCTGATGAAATAGAAATCTTTCAATTGCTTCAGTGTATAGTGGCGTATCGGAATAGGATTCAATCAATTTTCGCATACCAAATTTGCCAACATCTGCGTCTGGGCCAATTGCACCCATTTTTCTAGCAGAATGAAGTAACTGAGATTTCAGTGCAGGACTATCTCTTATTGCAAATCGAAGCAAACTACCAATTTGAGATTCAAAACCTTTTGTTATTGCCAACATATCCTTGACTGTTGTCCTTGTTGGAGCATCAAAAATAACTCTATATGGATCAAATTGATAACCTACCTTGTAACCACTTTTAGCAGATAACATTGCAGTTATTATCATGCCAATTGTCCGATTAAGACGACTGCCACCAGGATAATTAAGAATAAACAAACGCTCATGCTGTTCGACTGTAATACAAATGGGAGAAGGCATGACTCCTGCATCCAAAATACTTTGTTGAAAATCAATCAAAACAGACTTTGCTTCATCTGTTACTGGTAAATCTTTCCAATTACCATCACTAAGCCTTTGGGAAGCCTCCTGAGCAACCGAAAAAGGAACCGGAATATCTTCACCAATCCATCTTGGTAACTCACCTATCGAACTGGATGGTGAAACGGTAACTTGCTCATCAATTTCAACTACAGCCCATACAGCTCCTCGAAATACAATTCGATCCCCTGGTGCTAAATCAAGAATAAATCGCTCATCTAATCTGCCTATCATCTTTTGTGTTGTTATATCTCTCACACCAAAGGTTCTCTGATCGGGAATCAAAGATAGATTACCATGAAAATATTTCATGGCGCGAGGACCTTGACGAACTGATTTACCTATTGTACGATTTTGATGAACTTGATCAAGTAAACTTAGCATATCATCTAATCCGGTTTCATTGAATTTTCGGAAAGGATAAGCTTTCTTTATCGTACTAAGAAAAGTTTTCTTATCCACATTTTTATCACAAACTGTCCACGATATTATTTGATTTGCAAGAACGGTCATTGGCATTTCTCGAATTCTAGATGGTTCAAGCTCACCTGCCAAAGTACGCCTTGCAATAACTGCAGATTCCAGAATCTGAGTAGCTTCAGTAGAAACAATTCGACCAATCGCAGTTTCCTTAATTCTATGCCCAGACCTACCTAAACGTTGACTCATTCGTGAGGGGTCTCTAGGTGAATTATACTGAATAACAAGTGCTGTATTTCCTACATCAATACCCAATTCTAAAGAGGAAGTACAAATCAATGTATTGACATCACCTCTACGATAATCTTCTTCAGCCTCTATTCTGACATCCTTACTCAAAGAACCATGATGAACATGGATACTAGCTTCAGGATCCCACATATTCCATCTAACTCCAATAGATTCGGCTGTATCTCTTGTATTAACAAAAAGAAGAGTTGGACCCATACGGGATGCTTCTGCAGAATAACGTAATGCTGCAACTCTTTCAGGCTCCCAAAATAGTTCATTAACTAATACATCATCCTCTGAAACTGGCTCAGGCGCATGAACGAGCAAATCCATCTTACGTTCAAGACTAGGCTTTACAATCTTCACTTTACGATCTCCTCCCAAAAAAGCAGAAACCTCCTTTGGAGTTCCAACTGTGGCACTAAGCCCAATTCGTTGAAATTCACCGGATAGCAACACTAACCGTTCCAATGCTATACTCAATTGTGCACCTCGTTCACTAGAAGCCAATTCATGAACCTCATCGACGACTACTGCTTGAACTCCAACTAAATTTTCTCGTAATCTTTTACCTGATAACATAATCTGTAAAGTTTCAGGAGTTGTAATCAAAATCTGAGGAGGGTTCTTGGACTGTCTCGTCCTTTCATAAGGTGAAGTATCGCCATGCCTTACAGCTACACTAATATCCAATTCTTCACCAATATCACTCAATCTGCGCAACATATCCCGGTTGAGAGAGCGTAATGGCGTAATATACAAAATAGAAATTGGCTTTGATTTTTGCTCAAGAAGTCTATGAAATAAAGGAACCATAGCCGCTTCAGTTTTACCAACGCCAGTGGGTGCAATTAGTAAAATATTACCGCCGGCATCAATTTCAGGCCAAGTAGAAGATTGTGCGAGTGTAGGTTCAGAAAGTCCACGACTTTCAAGAGCTGCAAATAATTTTGGATGGATTTTCATAGTCGTAGATCAATTAAGCTCCCTAATTCTCCAAAATCTAATCCTTCCAAAGTTTCTACACGTGCTTTAGATAAATCAGCCAAACCATTTCTCAAAATAGGCCCTAAACCCTTCAAAGGTTCTCTATTCATTGTTCGACCGGCCAATTCTCCAAATGCAGGCATAACAATCAATTGTTTAGGAACTTTATCGTATTTTTCATGTTCAATCATAGGAGCTCTAAGCCAACAAGGCTCACTATGCAATTTGTCTAATCTATCTCTGAAAGAGAGCGCTGGGTGCTCATGACCCATCACTAATAATTCTGAATTCATTACTTCTTGAGATGGCCAAGCATGTCCATGACTCAATCCAATATTTCCTATAACGCAACCTGTTGATTTATGAAAAATAACATCAGATGGTGCTATATTTTTCAGACCACCGTCATGGTTTCCGGGAATAATCTCAACTGTAGCTATCCTTGTAGTAGCCATAAAGAATTGCTCTAAATCGGTACGTTGTTGTTTGCTATTATGAGGAACTTGATGCTTGACATCACCCAAAAGAATCAAACGTTTTGATTTTGTTTGTTTTATTAATTTGAGTACCTTTTCTGTTCTTGCAGTAGAACGGTTAGGAATCCATACTCCACCACGTAGCATTTCAGCCTCAACACCATAATGTAAATCTGATAATAATAATGCAGATTCATCCACAAAATGTAGTGCTGCAGAGCCATGAACGGGAACTATATTCATATACCTAAATCGCCAACAAAAATTAATGCGCCCAAGAAATATCCCAAAATAGCTCCTCCATTCAACAAGGGCAAACCAGCTTGTGGCCTTCCACTAAGCACAAATGTCATTAAAATAAAGAATCCAACTAAACTACCGACCATTGAAGCTATACCTACAGACCAACCTAAAGCTGCTTTAGAAGATACAACAAGTGCTCCAGGTATCACGAGGTCCCCAAGCCCCATAAACAAAGCCCCGCGCTTTTCTCCGGATTCAATTTGTTCGTTCAAACTACCTTGTTCTAAGAAAGAATAATTCCATGTCTTAGGCATAACTAGCAAAATAGGTAACTTGAGATCCATAACTGAATCTGCCAAATCAACCATATGACCTGTGTGATAGACAGCCCAAGCATCATAAATTGCTAGACCTGCAAGAAGAATAAGTGCAGGTACAAGACCAAATGATATCCCAAAAATAGCTGAAACACCAGCTGCAAGAATTACTCCTGAAAGGTCAATAACATACCATTCTGGATATGATATCAAAAGAAAGGTTAATTGAACTGCAATAGCTGTTGCCCCAACATATCCTGCAAATCCTTCTATCCCATAACTGTGGAAAAACGGATAAAACACGTAAATGAATGTTGTACCAATTGCTGATAAGAATATTAGTTGAAGAATCCAATCAAGCCCTTGTTTTGCAATCCATAGAATAAAGGCTGTAAATACTAGAATTATGCCGATATAGACAGCTGAATTAATAGGATCATCAGGGTCCTCAAATGCTTGAACCTCGGCTTCTTCATAAGCCGGTACAAGATACATTGCCGTAACGTGTGCAACAACAAAACACAGAGCTAATGCTAAGATTGCTATATTGTTCTCTTTCCATGCTTCAGAAAGGCTTTGTTC
>JAPYSZ010000061.1 GCA_029941645.1 Candidatus Poseidoniia archaeon | reverse complement strand
ACTACACTATTGATTACCAATAGCAATGCTAACGTTATCGAAGATACACGAGTGTTCATGTTGGGCCTCTAAAACCAGATTGAATAATCCATTTAATAGTTTCACTACTAATAAATAGAATACTTTTCTTCATTTTTTTATGACAGTTCAGTATCATATGTCCTCTCATGAGGGCACATATAAGCGGAAGTTTGTGGCTGAAGTCACGAGCGTTTTTCCAGGAATTATTGAATTAGACCAAACAGCTTTCTATCATTTAGGTGGTGGTCAGCCAGCAGATACAGGAAGTTTAACTTGGGATGATGGTGAAGGCAAGGTTTTTGATGTTAGGAAAAAAAATAGAATTAGGCATATGGTTGATGGAGATTTACCTGAAGTAGGTTCTACAATTGCAGGTTCAATAGATTGGGATCGGCGTTATTTACACATGAGGATGCATACCTCTCAGCATCTTGTTTCGGCAGTGGTTAGTGAAAAATATGGGTCGGATACAGTAGGCAATCAAATTGGGGGTGATAAATCCCGAATAGATTTTAAACCACTTAAATTAAGTGATTCAGAGATTAATATGCTTCAGGATGATGTTAATGAGTATATCAATAAAGACTTAAAAATAGACATAAATGAAGCTGATAGGTCCGATTTAGAAAATAATCCAGAAATTAGATCCAGTATGTCTAGTGGTCTATGGAAAATGTTACCATCTAGTGTAAAAAGATTACGAGTTATAAGTATAGGTGATATAGACGTATGTCCTTGTGCAGGTACTCATGTTCGTAGTTTAGCAGAGATTGGTTCTGTCGAATTTGTGAAGAAAGATAATAAGGGTGCTGAAAAGCAGAGATTAACTTATATTCTCAATGACTAAAAATTACAATTATATTTTTTCTTCAAAGACTCAATATGACGCGAGACTTAATTTTAAATTAGTCCATGATTAAACAACCATTATGGTTCTGGAAAAGTTGGGCGATGCCCTTAGAGAAACTCTAAGAAAAATAGCAGGTGCAAGCCATATTTCTCCAGAATTAATCAAGGAACTTGTCAGAGATATTCAAAGGGCTTTATTACAATCAGATGTTAATGTCAGATTAGCTCTAGATTTAAGCAAAAGAATTGAAACAAGAGCTTTGGATGAAAAAGCTCCTGCTGGAATGACAGGACGTGAACATGTTGTCAGAATAGTTCATCAAGAATTAGTAAGTGCCCTAGGAGAACCAAGATCGCTTAAGTTAGAAAAACAGAAAATCATGATGGTTGGTCTTTATGGTCAGGGTAAAACAACAACTACGGGAAAATTGGCTAAATATTTGAAAAAGAAAGGTTTGAATCTTGGGTTAATTGCAGCTGATGTTCATAGGCCTGCAGCATATGATCAATTGTCACAAATAGGTGATCAAATTCAAGTTCCTGTTTTTGGCAGTTCAGATAATAAAGATGCTGAAAAGGTTGTTACCGAGGGATTAAAAGAGTTTGAAGATTTAGATGTTATTATAGTAGATACTGCAGGAAGACATGCTTTAGATCGCGATTTAATATCAGAAATGGAATCTATTTCTAAAATAGTTAAACCTGATGAAATTTTCTTAGTTATGGATGCAACAGTAGGACAGCAGGCAGGTCCACAAGCTGAGGCATTTCACAAGGCGGTAGGAGTAACTGGAGTTATTCTAACGAAATTAGATGGTTCAGCTAAAGGCGGAGGTGCACTTTCAACTGTATCTGCAACTAATGCACCTATTATTTTTGTTGGTACTGGAGAAAGTTTAGATAGTCTTGAGACACTAGATCCAGATAGATTTATTTCTCGCTTATTGGGAATGGGAGATCTTCAAACACTTCTTGAAAGAGCTGAAGAGGTACTGGATGCTAGTACAGCAGAAGATACAGCAAAGAAAATGCTATCTGGCAAATTCACTCTAATAGATATGAGAGAACAAATGGAGGCATTAACTAAGATGGGTCCATTAGGAAAAGTAATGGAAATGGTTCCTGGAATGTCTGCTATGATGAAAAAAGGGCAAGTAGAAGAAACACAAGATAAATTAGAGAAATTCAATGTATTAATGAATTCAATGACTAAAGAAGAATTAGAGAATCCAAAATTAATAAAACGTTCGAGAATAAACAGAATTGCAAAAGGTTCAGGTTCAGACCCCCAGGAAATCAGAGACCTATTGAAACAATATAATCAAAGTCGAAAAATGATGTCCAATATAGGTGGCAATCGTAGAATGCAGCAACGCATGATGAAACAATTTGGAAAAGGCGACCTAAAATTGTAGCCCCAAAATACAAATACATAGTCTTAGAGTATAACTTATGCAGAGTTTCGAAATTAAACGTGGACACGGTAAATCATTAGAGGATGGAGGTTTGAAAACCTTAATGGAAGAAGAATTTGGAGATGTTAGTGAAAATGACAATTTATTCTCGACATCATTCAAAGCCCTAACAAAAATGGATGTCGAATTTATATCTATCACTGAAATTAAAGTTGAAACTGAGACGAACAATGAGTCTGCTCCTGAGGATTCTTTAGACGCACATCAGGCTTACAATCGATTTATGAAGAATGTAACCGGCTTCACTGCTAGGCAGAGAAAGGATAGGGCTAAGGCCAAAGCCAAAAGAGAGGCTAAGGCTCTTGCTGAAAAGGGAATCTAAACTTAATGGTACGGTATGCTCTGACTGGTACGCCAGGAACGGGTAAAACAACAATATCAAAATTATTAGACCAGAAAATCATAGCACTCTCAGATTATTACAAAGATTCCTCTGAAGGTAAAGCTGGAAGTGGTGAATGGATTATTGATATTGATAAAATTAAAAAGAATGTATTTATTGCAGAGGATTCTATTTTGGAAGGGCATTTCGCTCATGAGTTCGATAATATTGACAAAATTATTGTATTACGTTGTGATCCTAGAGTATTAATCAATAGATTAAAAGAAAGAGGATATTCTAAAGAAAAGGTTAGGGAAAATTTAGAGGCTGAGGCAATTGGTACAATATATTCTGAATCATTGGAACGTTTAGATTTTACAAATATAGCTCAATTAGATACCAGTTCTAATACAGTATCTGAAAGTGCTGATATTTTGAAAGAGTTTATGAACGGCAATATTAAATTGGAAGAAGAAATAGATTATTCAGAAAGAATATTGGAATGGTATTAAATGGTAGCAGACGATTATAGAGATTTTGGAACAAAACTATTGAATCCTATAGCTGTGAATATCCCGCTTGGGCCAATGGGTATTAGTATTTTATCTTTGGTAACGGCTATCACGGCAGGTTATTCATTTTATATTGTAGACGCTGACTTGAATAACAAAATTTGGCTTTTGATTGGGGGCGCTATGGTATTCCTGACTGCGGTTCTTGATGCATTAGACGGAATTGTAGCTAGACTTAGAGACTTATCCAGTAAAAGAGGAGATCTCGTTGATCATACACTTGATCGTGTTGCAGACATAATTATACTGGGAGGTATAGCACTAGGGTCAATTGTCGATATTGAAGTAGGATTTGCAGCAATTATAGGTGTACTAATGCTATCATATATGGGAACCCAAGCCCAGGCTGTAGGCGCAGGCAGAGAATATGCAGGATTATTGGGTAGAGCCGATAGATTAATTGTTCTTATAATCGTACCAATAATATACTATTTTAATCAAGAACAAAATTATATGGAATTAATGTGCTATATGTTCGCTATTGTTTGTACTTTATCGGCATTTTATAGATTTAACCGTATTTGGGCTGAACTCAAAGAGTAGTGGTGGGAGCACTGGGATTTGAACCCAGATCGGCGGGTCTCACCTATTGAGCCGGAGCCCATTAGTTTGCACAGGTCATAGCTCCAATCATTCATCACGATATCAGCAGACCCTGTAGCAATCATTCCTGTATAATTGGAGCCCGCAATGCTGCCAGGTTACACCATGCTCCCCAATAGACAGTTAAATGAAGAGTGTAATAAAAAGTCTCTGATGAGTTAAGTTAATAACGTATGCTTATCATATGTACATAAGTGGGTTCAGATGAAGAAACCGAAGAGGAGGTTTTGAACGAGCATAGTCCAGCACCCCCCACAGAAAGAATATGGATGCCTGTTTATCAGGATGAAGATAAAAAATTAGCCAAACATGATTGGTGTTTAGATACTGGCATTATAAAGAATCTAAGTGGTGAAGAAGCAAAGCCTAAAGGATTCTATGTTTCCGTATTGAACAAAATGAAATATATTCTTGAACGTCCTTTAGGACACAGCAGAGGAGCCCCTAAATTTCCTGAAGCACAAATAAGTTTGATACTAAAAGATTTAGACAAAGTTGATGGGTTCTATGATAAATGGTGGAGGACAGAGTCTTCACAGTTAGAAGTTTTTATTAGAATTGTTCACAACCGTCGCCCTGATATTTCCCAGAGATTTATTGTTGATTCTATAAAGAGGACATTACGTGGTTGAAATAGCACCTTCAATGCTTGGAGCTGACTTTGGGGAAATGCGTAAGGCTGCTGAATTAGTAGCGCCAGAATCAGGATATCTACATATGGATGTTATGGACGGTCATTTTGTTCCAAACATTACTATGGGTTCAGATTTAGTCAAATCATTGAATGGAATAGGGCCTTTAGATGTTCATCTTATGATTACAGACCCTTGCGATTTCATAGATGACTTTGCCAATGCAGGTGCAGAAATCATATCCGTTCACATAGAAGCAAATAATCCAAAAGAAGCTTTAGAATTAATCAAGAAACATAACATAAAAGCAGGTATTGCCATAAATCCATCAACACCAGAAGAAGCAATAGATTCAATAGTGGATTATGCGGATATTATTTTAGTTATGTCAGTAGAACCCGGATATTGTGGACAATCATTCTATGAGGGTACAATAAATCGAGTGAGGAAATTTAAGAAAAAATATCCTTCAAAATTAATAGAAGTTGATGGAGGTGTTAGCGCCAAGAATTCACAACAACTTATTGAAGCAGGAGCAGACATACTAGTGGCAGGTAGTGCTGTGTTTAATTCCGATAATCCTATCCATATCATAAAATTAATGAAACAGGGTTAAACTTATTAATTGTAAAGCTATAAACATATTGTGAGAAGACTACAATACATCTTCATTGCCTTGCTTTTGAGCTTTGCGATGATTAAGCCAACGAACACTGCTGAATTACCAGTAGAGGATTTTACTCATGCTGTATTTGGAGAAGAATTTACAGCTACGTGGTGTGTTTATTGTCCTAGTGCTGCAGAAAATTTAATGAAAATCTATGAAGAGGTACCTGATGAACCATACTATGATGATAAATTCTTTTTTGTTGCCTTAATTACAGATGTGAATGACAAAGCGGATGACAGAATGGGTGATTACCCGGATGTTACTGGGTATCCCACAGTTATTTTTGATGGTAATGATGAAAAGGTATCTGGTGGGCAATCTGACACTTCAAATTATGAACAAGCTATAGATAATTGCGGACAACGTGATGATACGGATATATCTTTAGAAATTGAAATGAATCATTTAGGGGGTGATCAACTCGATGTTAGTATTGCCATGACTTGGAATGAGGATGCACCTCTGGGCGATCCAACCTTTAATGGATATGTTCGTGCATATATTGTTGAAAAGGTTTCACGATATAATAATTATGATGGAGATCCGTATCACTTTGGTTTTTTAGATTACGCATTTGAAGAAAGCGTGGAACTAGAACCTCATGAAACTAAAGAACTGAATACTATTTGGATAGGTGGCGAACATGAAGATAAAAATGGGAATGATTTCTCAGATATAGAATATGATAACATAAATATTTTTGTGGCATTCTTCAATGATGAATCAACTTCAGCAGACAAATATGTTC
>JAPYSZ010000060.1:4751-5942 GCA_029941645.1 Candidatus Poseidoniia archaeon | reverse complement strand
GTGCTCCACGTGTTTCTTTATGAGTTAAAAGTGGTTGTTTATCTCGGTACTCAAATACTGTAAATAATTTACCAAACGCTTCATCAATGTTCGCTCTGTTAAACTCATCAATAACAAGATAATGTGGTTTACCTTCTTCCTGCATAGTTTTTTCACAAATTTTAGCAGCATCTGCCACGTATCCCTCCTTGAAATAATAACCACCTGAGTCATCAGGAGAAATACCCCCTATAACTTCAAAATTAGACCATTCTGCATTTGCTGTAACAATTGTATAATTTGGAATGATACTACCATCTTTTCCTTCTTTACCACCACAAATTTGAGCCAACAAAAGATTAGCTAAAGCAGTTTTACCCGTACCTGGATCACCATAAAGCATTATATTTCGACCTGACTTCAAATGCGTTATAGTTTGATTGATAGTATCCTCTGTAGTTGAATAATATTTAGACAATTCTTCATAATCTACACTATAGTCCACTTTCATAGCCTTTCTAATCTTTGGAGATTCAGCTAAATCATCTTTGAGCTCTTTTTCGAGATCATCTAAATGAGAAAGGTCCACCCCATAATTCTCATCTTCCGTTGGTTTGATATCAATAGTCGCTTCAGGAAACTCCGAAAGTAAACGATCCATTGCATCTTCTAAAGTAATTTCTTTGGGCGTTGATGGTGCTAAATCATTTGTTTCTTCTTTGGTTTCATCTCCAGGAGCAAAAGAAGAGTCAAATGGATCTGAAGGTGGGTTACTCAACTGCATTTCCATCATACGATCTCGGAATTTATCTACACCGAATTTCATTCCATACCATATTGCCCCTCCAGAAACTAAAAGAGGAATAATCAACATAGCCCATTCATTATTGTTGTCAGGAGCTGAAATATCACTACCAGACATCAGTGCTGGTGCTATCATCGTTGCAAATAAAGTTCCTATTCCGACTACAAATAAACCAAAGTATGCAAATCCTTCCATACTTTCTTCAGATTTTCTCTTACGATAGAATAGGAAAATACCCAAAAAGGTAATCGCCATAAAAAGAACAGTAAGTATCCAATCCCCTTGATAAAAGTAAAAGTTTTCTCCTCTGTTTTTAACTAAATTAAATAACAATACCACAAATTGGAAACCTAGACCAAAGAGAATAAAAAAGAAATATTTTACTTCTTCGAGATCCTTAAGCCTTA
>JAPYSZ010000060.1:0-4651 GCA_029941645.1 Candidatus Poseidoniia archaeon | reverse complement strand
GCAAATACTAGAGACCCAGCGCCGATAAATGAATAAATTGTGCTCAATGGCGCCTCGCTAAGATCCTTACCAGTCACAGAATAAAGAAATACAATATACGATACAATTATGACCATCAATGCCGCTGAAGCACCTAATGTTGAATAAATAGAATTCAACGCTCCGGGTGGATAGTCAGCCGAAATACAGGAACTCGTATCTTCATCTGTACATATCTTATCATCATTAATACTTGAATAACCCCCGCCAACATAAACATAGACAACGAGCATAACCAAGATACAAGGAATAATAACAGCCATAATGTTGCTATCTCTAATCCTTCTTGACTGAATAAAGACACATAAAGATAACAATGCCAATAAAACCAAAACAGATTGAAACTGATGTTCATCTACACTAAATCCGGTTACATTAAAATTATCAGAATTACCATCTCCACCATTTCCTAAAGTAACGGGGCAACCATCAGGATCGTTTTTAACAGCTGGATTATACCATCCAGGACAATTAAGTGGATTATCGTCACTGGTAAATACCTCATCTGTTATTTTCTCAACATTTAGCCCTTGTGCGTCCTCGCACGCATCCCCTGATTCTAAAGTATCTCCTATTTTACATTCATCAGGAGAATGTAAATCTCCTGTAGTATAATACATAATCAAACCTAACAATGCAACCGCAAGTAAAAATTGGAAAGCAGGTAAATAGAAACTAGGTTTAGAGGTTATTAAGGCTGGAGGGGAAGTAGATTTGGGCTCACCATCTGATTTAGATACTGGAGTTTCTATCTTTGATGGACCCACATCCTTAGCCCCTGCCAAATTGACACCACAGATATTACAGAAAGGGGCATTATCTTCGACATCCACTGCACAGACTGGGCACTTTTTCATTAATACACAGTTAAGACTATTGGTTAAAAGCTTTTGACTATGGCAAACGTTCTTAACAACCTTTTCAATATGAAAATAATGCCTGATACTTTAATGACTTTGAGAGACTTAAGAGTGCAAGCTTTCAAAGAAAGAAGAGAAGGAAGACTAACAAAATTATCTAACAACTTTTACAGTAGACTAAAACGATTGGAAGCTAATATTAGACAATTTATTGATGAATCAAAGGATAACTCCCCGAAATTAGGGAAAGCAAATGGAGATATACGGAAATTCTTAGATATGAAACTTGATTTACACAAGCATAGAGAAAGGAAACTTACAGATTTAGCACGAGAGAGAGTAAATGGCCAAAATCCAAATACAGCGAATGTTCATCCAAATGAGACTGAATATTTGACTTCATTGTGTGATATTATTGAGGCCCACCGTAAGAAAACGTTATTGGGTGAAATAATTGTAGATGATATAGAATCTGAAATAACTGAAAAACCTGTGGAAAAATTAGAAGAAGAAATAGAACCTGTGGAAAAATTAGAAGAAGAAATAGAAATTCTTGATGAGTATATTGAAGTTGAGGTGCTTGAAGATTTACCCACATTCACAGGAATGGATGCAAAAAACTATACTTTGAAAAATAACAATAAAGAAATAATCCCCATATATAATGCTAAAATATTAAGTGATGCAGGAAAAGTGAAAATGTTGACTGAGGTGAAGGCCTGACTTACGAAACCAGTGAAAACGGCATATTAATTACTGATGAAAGATTAGCTGCACAAATACATAATAAGGGAAAAACAGGCACTACTCAAGAAAAAGGATATCTGTTATTGAGGCCTGAAGAAGCACTATATTGCGATTATCGAAAGGATTTTGAATTAACGGCAATCGAAAGGAAAAATTTTAGTACTCAAAATTACATAATCTACAAAGATCTCAAAGAAAGAGGACTAATAGTAAAAGTAGATGAATATGGTTTGAGATTATTTGATAGACAAACTTCCACAAAAGGTCAATCATCAGCTATAGTCATATCTAAGAATTACAAAGAGGAAATAGACTTCAGTGATATTTTTGATGAGTTAGATAAAGGCCTTGATAGAAGAGTGCAAATTGGCATTATTGATTCCGAAAAAGATGTTGTATATTACGTTACAAAAATCATGGAATGGCCTGAAACTCAACGAAAAGACGGAAATGAGAATGTAATTGACGATCCTGAAATTAAAGAGCTTAGTGAAAAAGGATACCAAGTTAACTCCGGACTAAAATTTGGTACACATTATAGAGTTTACAATTATGAATCAAAACATGCGCCATGGTTGATTCACGTTATCAAAGAAGGGATGACTTGGTTGGACATTGCTAGAATGGTTAGAGTAGGTCATGGAGTCAATAAAATAATAGTTTTAGCATACAAGCAAAGATGGTTGAGTATAGAATGGATTAAACCTTGAATGTTGGACTTTACACATATACCACAAAAATTAAACTTGTCTAAATTAACACACGAAGACCATAATTAAATAAACCAATATTTAATCGTGAAAATACTATGACACTTTTGGAGATTCGAGGATTAAAAAGAGGTTTTGGATCTAAAACTTTCAATACAAGACTCGAAGTTCTTAAAGGTGTCAATTTGAAAATAAAACAAGGTGAATTAGTTGCCTTAATGGGGCCATCTGGTTGTGGAAAATCAACATTATTGAATATAATCGGTGGATTATTGAGAGGAGATTCTGGAGAAATTAGTATTACTCATGGAGAAAATGATTATAAATATGGAACAATAAATCCCAGTAAAGTAGTAGATGTAAGAAGAAATGGAGTAGGATGGATTTTTCAAGATTTTCACTTATTAGAACAATTAACTGCTCAAGATAATGTCGCCTTAGCACTTGAAATAAAGGGGATAGGAAAGAAAGAAGCTGACAGAAAAGCTAGAGAGGCATTAATCAAAGTAGGATTGAAAGATCGTATTGATTTTGTGGCTGGACAGCTTTCAGGGGGACAGCAACAAAGGGTTGCTGTAGCGCGTGCCATTGCAGGTTCAAGACCGTTATTACTCGCTGACGAACCTACGGGAAATCTTGATGTAAAGAGTGGAGAAGATATCTTAGCACTTTTCAAAGAACTTTGCACTGATCCAATGAATCCTATTTCAATACTTATGGTCACACATGACCCTATGTTGGCAACTAAAGCAGATAGAATGTTATTGATGAAAGATGGAATTACGGCTGCATCAAACATCAAAGATGCATGGGGTGTTATTGAATGAAATGGCTTGACAATTTACTAATTACAATTCCTATGACGCTTAAAAGAACATGGAGAGGAAGAGAAAGAGCCATTGCAGTTATTGCTGGAGTATTCTTAGCTACATTAGTAATAACTACTGTTTTTGCTTACGGAAGTGGACTTTCCAAGGCTGCACTCAAAGATGGAATCGATGATTTACTATTTGATGGTAAAATTGATTTCCGACAAGATCCTGGAAATGATGTATTAGGTAGAACAAATGATTCTGCTGTTTGGGAATCTGTTTGTGATGAATTGGTTCAAAAAGAAGAATTTGAAGACTGTGGACTTGTATTTGGTAGGCAGGGAATAAGAGTAGATAATCCATTCTTTGATACTGGATTTATAACTCCACAACCACTTAACGTGGAAGAAATAATAGGTAGTGGAAATTGGGCTAACGTCAGCTTAGATTATCCAGAAGCACTTGAGTCTGGCCCACCTATCAATGATGAGAGAATAATTCGATTTTATGGTAGTGGAATTTGGGATGGTGAGTTAGGTGAAAGACATTCAAAAGATATAATATACGGTAAATGGCCTGAGTCAGGAGAAATAGCAACAGATAATAGAGCTATAATTTTACCTTCAAAACTAGCTAGTCAGGCTGGTGTAGAAATAAATGAAACTATAGAAGAAATAACATTCTCGTACGTCACAGATGTAAAACTGTTTTCTGAAGAAATGCCCGGATGTGAATTCGAAAATATCGAATACGGACCTGTAGATAACGGCCATAAATATTGTAGACAAGAAATGACTATTACAAACCTAACAATAGTCGCAATTTATCAAGAAAAAGGTGCCGGAAATCCTACAATTTTGTTTGACCCTATAATAGTACCTGCAACTCTTTTGAATAACAGCCAAAAAACAACCTTAATGGACTATGATCATGGCTACCTTGGTTTTGCTATCGACCGAGATAGACTCCCCTCTCAAACTGCTGATTTAGCTGTAGATTACTTAGCAGAACTCTATGAAGATGTTACAGAAAAAAGAATAACGGTATTATATGCAGCAAACGGATCTACAGAGCTGACAAAAGAAAATCTAACCTCTGAACACAAGTTAGGTGTCCTAAGGGGTTCACAGAGTGAAGATGAATGTGAGAATAATATAATCAAGGCTCAATGTTTTGTTACTAATGTAACAAATCTAAAAAATTTCAAAGACTCAAACAACAATTCTATTGACTATTTTGTTATGAATTCAAAGTATCTGGGATCTCAGGCTGAAATAAATGGAAAGGTTGTAGACTCATGGGGCGGATATGCAGACGGCAAAGTTGAATTAATCTACACCGATTTGATTTCGGGAACAATAGGCTTCCTAAATATTTTTCTAGGCCTTGTGGGAATATTCAATTACATTCTAGCTATTCCTATTGTAGTATTATCGTTCTCCGTATTGATATATGGATTAGCATTATCATTAGAACAAAGAAA
>JAPYSZ010000059.1 GCA_029941645.1 Candidatus Poseidoniia archaeon | reverse complement strand
GCTGAACCGCATGGATATCGAAGTGGTTTTACGGGCGGTAGACATTTTTAACAGGCCTAATCTGGAGTATTAATGGAAGAGATAAATTACCTTAGAGTAATCGCCGGCCTTTTGCTAGTATTATTTTTTCCAGGGTATACCTTAATTCAAGCCATGTTTCCTCGAAGAGGCGAATTAGATGAAGAATTTGACACACTTTACAGAGTCACATTAGGAATGGCAATGTCAATTTGTGTGGTAATTTTAATTGGTTTTGTCTTAGCCAATCCTTCTCTTGGAAATGCACCTAATTGGGAAGGTATTTCAGATGAAGACAAAGGTTATTTTCAACCATTTTTTGTGACAACATCTTTACTTCTAACTACGCTTTTATTCTTCATAGCTGGCTGGTATCGAGGAGCTTATCCTTGGATGGCAAATATACATCCTTCATTAGCAAGAGCTCCACCAGGGCTTCGAATTGAATCTGAATTGGCAGTAGCTGGAAAATATATTCCGGCAGAGTTGTTAGAACTTCAAGGATTAAAACATGACAGGATGAACGTTAAGGTCAAACTTAAGGAAGCTGAATCCCGTAAACGAACGGGTAGTTCAACAATGAAAAAATATTATGAAAAGAGGGAAAAAACGTTTCTTGCAGATTTATCAGATATCGATTCTAGAATGGCTGAGTTAGATGAAATACTTACTCCTTCAGGAGAGGGTGGCGGTTTGTCAGCAGACGTTATTCAAGAGGAATCTGAAGAATCGCTTCCGGTTGCCGTTCCTGATGTGGAAAGCGATACTGAGGAATAATTTTGGAATATAAGTTAGTAATTGTAGTCCGTACAGATTTAGGTATTTCTAAAGGGAAAATGGCAGCTCAAGTAGCCCACGCAGCAGTTAACTGTGCTCTGAAAGCTAAGAAATCATCTTCCACAAATTTCCGTAATTGGTTTGATGAAGGGCAGAAAAAGGTCGTTGTTAAGGGAGAAAATGAATCAACACTTCGTAAGTTGCAACAGCATGCTAGAGAAGTAGGTCTGGTTTCGAGTCTCGTGACTGATGCAGGTTTAACCGAAGTTCCTCCAAGTACTATTACATGTTTAGGAATAGGTCCTGCATCAGATTCTGAAATAGATTTAATCACAGGAAGTTACTCTCTTTTCTAAACCCAATTCTTTATTTATCAGGTGGTTATCATAGAATTATGGGATTTTTCAAGAAGAAGGAAGAAAAGAAAAAATTCGATTATTCAGATGATACTAAAGAATTATTTGCTGAAAGAGATGCATTTTATGCAGAACAGCGCCGTAAATTAGGCGGCGGCGACACCAATCCCGAATTAGCTGATCAAACCAATCCTGAAGCTCCTAAATCTCGAGATGAAGATTTAGGTGATTTATTAGGAGATAGCAACTTCAACCCTTATGTTAACCAAGAAGAAAAGGGAGAAAGTACTGCCAGCAGTATACCAGCTCCGCCCCCTTCTACCGGCAATTCTTCATCATCAACATGCCAGTCATGCGGTAAAGAGTTTCAATCAAGTGAATTCAGTAAATGCCCTATGTGTGGCGGAGATATGAAAAAGGCCGAATCTGCACCAGCAGTAGAACCAATACCTTCTCCAATATCGCAACCCGATCCCCCCCCTTCAAGCATAGGTGATCCATTGGATGATTTATTGGGAGACTTCAATTCACCAGCACCCAATGATGCACCTTCAGACAATACAGAAGATTCAGATTCGGGAGTTAGAACAGCCTCGGATGATTTGGGAACCGATTTTGGCAAATCACACTCTAGTCACAGCAACCGTAAGGTTCGCAAAGTTAAAAAAATCAAGAGACCGCGCAAGTCATTATAGGAAATTCCTAGATGCCTGAATCAGATGGACTTAACCTGCCAGACACTGTAAAAGATGTGGGCATAGCAATTGGTAGCGTTGTAATCGTTTTTCTACTAACTTTTGCCTATAGTGGAAATTGGCCCCCGATGGTAGTTATCGAGTCAGGTTCTATGGAACATGATGATAATCCACTTTATCCAGAACCAAGATATTCACATATTGGAATCATTGATACAGGAGATTTAGTAGTAGTTAAGAAAGCAGAAAAAAAGGATATAGTCACATATCTTGAAGGAAAGAAAACAGACTATAAGAAATATGGAGATTATGGTGATGTAATAGTATACTACAAAAATGGAATTAAGACATATGACGGTCAACCAGTTACTCCCGTAATACATAGAGCAATGGCTTGGGTTGACGTTCTTGACAATGGAACATATTACATCCCTGAAATAAACCTTTATTTTGAAGGTAAAATAATCCTTAGTGAGATAGGCTTACCTGATGCCGCACATTCACTTTCCAATTTAGAATCATCAGGCTATATAACAAAGGGAGATTCCTATCCTGGAAACAAGTTTCCAGATCAATTCGGGCACTATGATATAACGAACAAGAAAGTACAACCGGTTAATCCAGATTGGGTGGTTGGAATGGCAAGAGGAGAATTACCGTGGTTTGGTTTGATTAAGTTACGAGTTACACAACCGGATAATTATTATGAAGCTCCACCAGAATGCCGTACAATGCTCTGGGTATCAATGATTATGGTTTTGGTAGGCCCTTTTTTAGCGGGTAAAGCTTGGGAATCCTATCAGGCTAACAAGACTCCTAAAAAGAAGAGTAAGCGTTAATTACAGCAAAATAAAGCACTAATTGAGCATGAGTAAGACTCCAGCAGCAGCTAAACGCGGAATTCCTTCCAAAACAGACTTCAAAGAATGGTATCCTTTCATTGTTGAAGCCGCCGAGTTAGTAGACAAAAGATATCCCATAAAGGGAATGGATGTTTGGAGACCTTATGGTTGGAAAACTATGCGATTAATAGATGACTTAACACATAAGGAAATGGATAGAACTGAACATGAAGAGGTCAATTTTCCTTTACTCATTCCAGAAGATTTACTTGACAAAGAAAATCGTTTAGTTTCTCTGTTGAAGGCAGCTAGGGAACAGGGCGTTGACCCTTCTGAACTGAGAATGGAGGATGAAGTAGGCGGGTTCGCAAAAGAAGTGTATTGGATTCGTCATGCAGGTGAAACTGAATTAGAAAAATCAATGTTCCTTAGACCAACAAGTGAAACGGCAATGTATACTATGTTTCCATTATGGATCCGTTCACATGCAGATTTACCTCTAAAAATCTATCAAATGGTTAATACATTTAGATATGAGACAAAACAAACTAGATCATTCATAAGAGTTAGAGAAATACATTTCTTTGAAGCCCATACGGCGCATATCGATGAAGCTGATGCAACACGTCAAATCGAAGAAGATTTAGAAATTGTTCAAAACCTAATGAATGATTTGAAATTACCTGTATTAGTTACAAAACGCCCCGTATGGGACACATTCCCTGGAGCTTGGTATACGATTGCAATAGATGTAATAATGCCAGATGGGCGAACTTTGCAAGTAGCCTCAGTACATCATTATAGGGATCAATGGGCCAGAGCTTTTGATGTGACATATGAAGATGATTCGGGGGAACAACAGTTCGTACATCAAACAACATATGGAATGTCTGAAAGATTGTTAGGGGCTATAGTTGCAAATCATGGAGACAATCAAGGATTGGTAATGCCACCAAGTGTTGCACCGATTCAAGTTATTGTAATTCCAATAATATCAAAGCAATCTTCTGAGGATATGGTATCTGAAGCGGAAAAGCTGGTATCCAAATTGAAAGAAGCTGGAATTAGAGCTAGAATAGATGCACGAGACATACGCCCAGGTCAAAAATACTATGATTGGGAAATCAAAGGCGTTCCATTAAGAATAGAAATAGGCCCTAGAGATTTGGCAAACAATTCCGTAATGTGTGTTAGAAGAACCGGAGGAAAGACCAGCCATCCTATTGATGACCTCATAGAGGCCGTAGAGAATGAATTGGCAGCAGTAGGTGAAGACATGAACAAAAATAGTATGGAACATTTCAAATCTTGTATCAGAGACTTACCTAATTTTTCAGTAGACGGCAATAAACTAGTTTTTGATGAACAAATTCAATCAGGGATTGTTTACGAAATGGCTTTTGATGGAAACGATGCAGAGGCCGAAATGATTGAAAAAAGTACAGACCTTTCTTTCCTCGGAAATTCCACAACTTCTTATTCAAAAAGCAGGTCATGTGTAATGACTGGACAGCCAACACAGAACCGCGTATATTTGGCAAAAACGTATTGAATTATAAACGATATAGTTAAAATACAATGTTAGTTTTTATATACTGTCTGTAGAATGTAATGCTCCGGCAGTTCATCAACCAAGGTGTAATTGCCAAAAAAAAGAGGACGTAACCATGGAACACAGAATAGTAAAAGACGACGAGGGTGTATCTCCCGTTATTGCGGTCATTTTAATGGTCGCAATTACTGTGGTCTTGGCAGCTGTGCTGTACGTTTGGGCAGCCAGTTTCCTAGAGCAAGGAGAATCAGCACCAATTGCAACTTTCTTCGTTGAAGAAAGTAGCAGTGGCGTATATCACGTAGAAGTGATTAAAGTTAGCAAACAGGAAGACTTAGCTGGATTCAGCTACTTCTTGAAAGATGAGACCGGATCAACACATGTCGGCGGCAATGGATTTGGAGAAATTGCAATGCAGATTGTTGGTGGTCAGGAACACGGTATAGATACCAGTTACAGCGACTCCTGTGACGATAACTGTGATTCACAGTTAGAGAGCAGGGCTAGTAACGTATCTGCAGATGATGGAACGGACTATCCAGTTCACTTCTCAGATAACGACCGTGATGGCAAATTATCTGCCGGAGATCAGTTCATGGTCTACGGATTGGGTAATTCAGCAAATGGACCAGCAGAAGATAACTGGAAGTTAGATATCCAGTTTGACGCAAGTGGAGACATAATCGGCTCTGCTCGAATGCTATAAGGTTAGATAGCTGAAAAAATAACGTTAGGTAGGGGAGGCACAGTTCCCCCTACCTTTCAGTTGTAAAATTACTGTGCAATTTTTATTTTATTAGTGAAGCTTTTGTTTCGATAATCTTATTATAGTAATATGAGAAACATGAAACCCGTTCTGACGATGAGTGTTAGCTTTAATAGATAAGTTTCTCTAATAATTATATACGTATGAGCGATGAATTAGAAAAAAATGATAGTCAAAAGCACCTCATTAAAGAACAATATAGGAAATGGAAAGAAGGTGACGATAAGAAAGAACACATATCAACATATTATCCTGGAATGGATCGTTTAACTAATTTCAAACAGAATTATAGTAAACGGTCAGGTGATATTCTAATGTCTAAAAATTTCCAAAGAGTAAATCACATAATCGTACCGATTATATTCCTTGGAATCCTAGGAATAATACTTTATATTTTCATAGGTTTGCCTGTAAATGCATTATACCATTTCATTTGGTGCGACACAGATTGTACAGACCTTCCAGCATCTCCAGGAATCATAATAGTTGCAATTTTAGATAGTTTACTACTATTATTAATGATTATAAATATGTTCAAAGAGCCCTGGAAGAGTCAGATTTTAGTTAAAACTAAAAATGGAGGTTATGATTTTCGTTTTAGAAAAGGTACAAAAATGGTCGAAAGAATGGAATCTTATAAAAATAAAATGCTTACAAATCTGTTTCTCAAAGCTGATACTAACAAAGATGGCACCATAGATTTCACAGAATTTTTGAGAATTGGTGGGGAAGATCATCTAACAGACGAGGAAATTAAAGAATATGAAGAAGATTTTGAAAAAGCAGATAAAGATGGTGATGGAAAGTTAACTTTAGATGAGTTGAAAGAGAGTCAACCTTAATTATGGAGTACTCATAAATTCAACAAATTCATCTTCAATTCTTGACACCCCCCTGACGCCTTTGTTTAATTTAATACTGTGGTTGTTTTGTTCTTTGGTGGGG
>JAPYSZ010000058.1 GCA_029941645.1 Candidatus Poseidoniia archaeon | reverse complement strand
ATTCCTCTCTTTTCTTTTGGAGTCAATCCAGGACTTGAAAAATTATAGATCCCTCTGTACCATAACGGATGAGAAAGTAATATACTTCCAATAAGACTAAGATATATTTTCAGTCGTAGAAACTCAGTGGGACTATAGGTAGTTGTATTTTCTAAATTTATTTCGATTATATTCAGTAAATTAGTAAGCATTTGTGCAGTTAATGGAAAGAGTACTAGCATTAGGGTTATAGTGCTAATAAAAGGAAACATAAGATGTGTACGTAATTCTTCAAGATGCCGTGACAAAGGCCTGCTAATATCACTAGTTTCAGACAATAGAGGGGTAAGGTCGGGGGCTTAAAAGGCGCCTTGTATAGCAATTCAGTGAATATAATACAAGGTTGTGTTAGATATCCTCCAGCACCTGGAGGAGCTGAAACTGTAGTTAGAGCATATTCTGAGGGATTACTTGCCAAGGGCCATAAGATTGAGGTAATTACTACGGATTTGTACACAGAAACCCCATTTGTAAAAAAGGATATGCCTACAGAAGTTTCAGGGGTTCCAGTTTCGAGACATAGTGCATTTACAATTTCCGGAGAAGCACACTACGTTTTAGCTCCAGGAATGGTAACCTCTTTTTTAACGAAGAAAGCAGATATAATCCACACACATTCATACGGATACTTTCAGAATCATGCAGCATGGATTAAGGAAAAATTCCAGTCTACTCCTTGGGTTATAACTCCACACTTCCACCCTTCGTGGTCTATGTGGGGTGGAGCTAAACGTCGTACACTTAGAGATTTTTATGATTCTAAGATAGGAAAATCCACAATGGAGTCTGCAGATCTCATCACTTGTGTAAGTAATCATGAAAAAGAGATGTTGATCAAAGAGATTGGGCTTAGTGAGGATAATATCAAGATAATCTATAATGGAATAAATTGGATGGATTGGGAAGATATTCCAGACAAAAAGAAATTCAGAGATAAGTATCCAGAGATTTCTGAAAGGTTTGTAATCTTTGCAGGAAGACTTGCTACGAACAAGGGAATTCCTGATTTAATAGAAGCCATGTCTATAGGAAAATCCCACAAAATTGATTTAGTTGTTATGGGTGCAGATATGGGTCTTGGTAATGATTTAGATAAGATAGCATCCTCCAAGGGGGTGAAAATGCACCGTTTGGGTCATGTTAATGATGAAATTTATCGTTCGGCTTTATCGGCATCAGAGCTTTTGGTATTACCTTCAGAGTATGAGGCCTTTGGGATTGTTCTTCTTGAAGCCGCAGCAGCCCAAACACCAGTAGTAGCAACAAGAGTGGGGGGAATTCCTGAAGCAATGTCTGAGGGTAAAAATGGTTTGATAGTAGATTACAATAATCCTAAGGCACTTTCAGAAGCTATATTCACCATTTTGGAGGATGATTCCTTAAAAATGGAAATGGGCAAATCTGGAAGAGAGTTTTCGAAGGATTTTTCGTGGACTAGTATTGTCAATCAATTAGAGTCCGAATATTTCGGATTATTGTAAAATTTCGATTTATAAACTAGGTTTTAGGACCAAACTGAAAAATTCGGAAATTTATTATTGATGTTTTCCTTAGTTCTGTTCAATATAATAGAGGATAAGTATATAAATCAAAAGTTGCAGGTGATTTTTAGGTTTTACTAATTTATATAGCACTTCAGTAAAGGTTATTATTTTTGTGTATGGGGACAAGTATTATACAACCATATGCTATGTGTATCTGTGCCTCCAAAGAACCTTAATTTCCGAATGAGCATTCCAAATGACTTTCGTAAAGATTGGGATTTTTTGAATAAACGTTCAAAAATAGAAGGCATGACTCCAGCTGAATTGATTCGAGATTTGATAGAAGAATACTTGGAGGAGTTCCAAGAAGAGGCTGCTAAAGCTGAACAGGAATTAGATGAGGTTGCAGGTCCTCTTAGGGATAAAGTATCTAGAAAAGTCACCGTGAAGAAAAGGCCAAAACCAAAGAAAAAATCTTTTGTGGCTAAAAAAGCAATAATCACTAAGAAAAAAGAAGAACCTGAAGACGCAGAGTCAATGAGTATACAGGACACTCCAAAATTCCGTTTGCTCGAGCTAGTCCGTTCCTTGGATTCAGAAGAGGGCATAGCTCAGGATAAATTGATCATTGAAGCTGGGAAAGAAAGAATTCCAAATCCTCGACTTCAATTGAATAAAATGATTAGGCGTGGTATCTTACATGTACACCTTAACCGTATTCATGTTACGTAGAGAGGAACCTTGATAAAATTAAGTAAAAAACAATGGTTTATCCTGATTATATTAGTTTTGACTTTTATAGCTATGGGGGGCGTATTGGGATTTGTTTTTGCCTCACTCCTTTCCTTTGTCCCGGCATATTTTTACCTTAAATCAATCCGAAATTCTGAAAAAGCAGATGTAGAACCATGGGGAACAATGGGGCTGGCTTTTGTATGGGGAGCGCTTTCAGGAGTCTTTTTGGCAGGTATTTTCAACACATTGGGGACTGCGTTTTTGCTTGTAATGCTGGTAGATTCTGAGAATAGTCTTGAAGATATAGAAAATTTAACAATAGTTTTGACAGTTGTAGTCGTTGCACCTCTTGTTGAAGAATTTGTTAAGCCACTTGTGATGTTTAGGAATGTGACGGTCCGTAATGAGATCGATGAAGTTGAAGATGGTATTGTTTATGGTGCAGCTTGCGGATTGGGTTTTGGGGCCACTGAGAATGTTCTCTATGGTCTTTCAGAAGGTGCTGTAGCTGCAGGTATTTGGGGAATATTCATAATAGTCTTACTTCGAACCTTTTCATCGATACTTCTTCATCTTGTAACGACTTCATTTACAGGTTATGGAATTGCAAAATACCAAGTTGAAGGTCAATCTTTTTCTATAGTGGTTAAATATTATTTTTTAGCCGTTTTCATTCACGCAGCTTGGAATGGATTAGCTGTATTTAGTCTTCAATATGATTCTGATTTAAGTGCATTATTGCTATTTGCAGCCAGTATAATGTTGGCAATTTCTGGTCTTGAGATGGCCAAGAGGAAAATAACACAACTTGATGTAGCCGGTTCAAATATAATTGGTACGGATATTAGAGCAGGCCATGGGAATGAGGATTGGTCAAGTAATAAATGGGAGAAAAAAAGTGGTTGGGAGCAAAAGAAATTACGTTCTTCTAGCGTGGCAGCAGGTTCCTCTGAATCTACAGCTTATTCGGATACGGCAGCACTTTACTCCTCTGATTCTAAGACTCCACAGGAATTGGCTGCTTCTACAACGGAATGGGCCTCTAATTTTGATTGGAAAAATACTCTAGGAACTATCTTCTTTTTGATATTTATGCTCGCACAAATTTTCTTTTAGAACTAGGTATAATTTTTTAAGGGCATTATTCCCGTTAAGTATGAGTGGGCCAGTAGCTTAGCTAGGTAAAGCGATCGGCTCTTAACCGATCGACCGGGGGTTCGAATCCCTCCTGGCTCGCCACTAAGTGAAGTGCATAGGATAGAGTCTGGTGATTCTACCTTGTCTTTCCACTTTTAGGATTGAATTATTTGATAAAGAGTTGACATGGTAATTTATTTTTTGTCTACTCATTCCTAATTGCTGCGAAATCATTGATTGAGTTATTCCGGGATTTTCCTTCACAATTTGAATAATATTTTTTTGTGTGGGATTAGTTATCATGGAATTACGTATGTTGCTATTGTTTGAGCTTCCATATGGGAAGAAAAGGCGTTGTCTTCCACTCCTGTGAGAAGCTATCATTTGGTTTGATTCTAAGATATTTAGATGGTGAGCAAGTGTTCCATTATGTAATCCTAATTTTTCTTTTAGCAATGTGAAATTAGATCCTGGTTCAGTATATATGGTGGTTAAGAGGCGCTGTCTTGTAGGTTCATCTGCAAGTGTGTCTTTCTGTAGTCTTGAGTACATTGGGATAAAAAATTTGAACGTAAAGTATTTGAAATTTTCTGACCTTCGGAATTGGAAGGCTATACCTGCAAAAGAAATTGCAAAAACTGTATGGCTCATTTCAATTTTTGGAGCATTATACTGGTTCGTTTCAGTTTTAGGTTCGTTTGCAGCAGTAACTACATTTATTGAGTCTGGGATTTCACTTGAAGTTAGTAGTTCTCCATTACTGTTAATTTCTATAATCATTTGAAAATTATTATCAGTCTTGGGGAAATATGTTGTTCTCATAACTAATGATTCTTGAAATTCAAGTTTATCAAGGTTTATTTGGTCCACTATTTCAGTTAATCCTTTTTCATTCATTGCAATAACATTTATAGTTAATGAATCACTAACATATCCTTTGTTAGTAATCGTACTTTTACAAACAATATCTTGACCTAGTAAAACGGAATGTCTATTGCAACTTTGTTCTACCACATCAATTTTAGTTTCGGAGTAGCTAAGTACAAAGGTTGCTCTTTCAGAATTATATTGATCTGCTATTTCAATATACAATAGACTTCCACCTCCTCTTGGTATTCTGGACAACGGTAATATATCTACTACAAAACTTGAGCTCGTTCCTGGCGAGATGCTAATAATTTCAGGTCCGCTCAGGGACTGAATAAAGGTCGAAGTAAAGAAATAGGATATTTGGTAATTCTCAGAATAAAACCCTTCATTGTTTATGGTTATACTGGAGCTATAAGTTTGCAATGTTTCAAATTCAATAGATGGGGCGATAATTCCTTCTATGGTCATGTCACTTTCTTCCTCTAAGTTAATACTGAATCGATTTTCATCCATACTGATTGCCGATATTAATCTATAATTTGAGGGGTTGAGAATTAAGGTTTCATCAGTTTCTATTTCTATTAGGAAATAATTGGCAATTAGTTTCGTGGATTGATAATTTACATCTAGTGTAAAATCCTCAATAGTTTCTGTTTCTATCAACAGGTTCAATCTCTCAAAATTTGAATTTATCGGATAAGTATTATCTAGATTTGTGGTTGATATAGAGAATAAGGTTATAGATTCAGACTTATAAATTTTTTCTTCGATTAATATGATGTTAATAGTACAATAATAATTTCCTGCCAATAAGTCTGTAAATCTAAAGTCAATTTCTTGATTTTCACCAGAGGGTAAATTTGGCGTCCTAAGGTACGAATTAATTTTACCATTCATTCCGTAGAGTTCAACAGATATTGTAATGTTGCCTAATTGTTGATCAAACAACCCGATATTCTCAATGTTTACTAGAAATTCAGGATTTGCATCTATTTCAAAGAAATAATGTTCTTGTGTATTTACATTTAAATCGTGTTTAATTGTAACGTATTTGTGTGTTATGTTAACTACATTCCAGTAATTCATAGAATTAGCTTCAGAATCAGAAGCTAGCAGTCTAATATATATTTCTGAATTATCTTCTAATCCAAGATTTATTGTCTGAGGACTATTATTGTCTAATAGGTATAATTCATTCCAAGTTGTGCTGTATAATTGTGTTCTATTAAAATTCTTAGTGTATGATATGGTGTATTGTGCCGTGTTTGTTTTTTCTATTTCTTGTTCTAGAATTAGTATGTTATTTTTGTTGCCTTTAGTATTGTATGGCCCTAATACAATTCCTGCTTCATATTCGTTTTCAAGATTTATAAGTTCTATATTATTTGTTTCTTCGTTAAATATCCAGTTTGCATTGTCTTCATCATCTAAATAGTAATCTATTATGTTTTCTTTTAAGTTACTTTCAAGGTTATCATAGAATAAATATTCATATTCTATACTTGAACTTGAAATTTCACCATCATTATTGGATAACAATGTAAGGTTAAATGAATAATTTCCAGATCTTGGGATTGTGAATGAGAAGTTAGTGTAATATGTCTGTAATCCATTGATAGAAAAAACAAGATTGGATGAATCCATCTCTATTTGTTCTTGTAAATCTTCACTGAACACATCTATTGCCAAACTACA
>JAPYSZ010000057.1 GCA_029941645.1 Candidatus Poseidoniia archaeon | reverse complement strand
TCCACAATGCTTTACTGCCATCTTTTCCCTTTGTAGGTAAGTCCTGAACATGACCTATAGAAGCCCTTACCAATACATTCTTACCTAAATATTTCTGAATTGTTTTGGCTTTTGCACCGGACTCAACCACTACTAAATCCATTAACTGCCTGCTTGAAAGGTAGATTAAATATCTTTTTCTGGAATACAAAAATTACGGGGGACATAGTCCCCCGGACTTAAATGCTTAAAAAATGTAAACTTTAGAAACCTTTCCGCATTAAATCTCAAACATTAAAAACCGAGTTAATGTACAAACCAAAATGGTTCTACAAAAAATGAAAGAACAAAACGTGCGAATCGCACTAATTGGTGCTTCAAATGACTCTGCCAAGTTTGGGAACCAAATATATCTAGACCTCAGAAACAAAGGATACCATATTGTTCCTATAAATCCTAAAGAAAATGAAATTGAAGGAGACAAAGCCTATGCCTCAATTGATATGATGGATAGCTTGCCAGACATTGTCAATTTTGTAGTACCTCCGCAAATAGCAATTAAGGTAGCTCAGAAAGCTATAGACTTAGGAATAACACATCTCTGGTTCCAGCCGGGATCAGAAAGTGATGAATTAGAAGAATTATTGAGAAAAAACCACGATATAAAATATCTGATAAATTCCTGTATAATGGTAGAAACAAGATAACTAAGAAACTAAATTGCGAATTTTTGAAAGTGCCTCTGATAGTTTATCCTTTGGACAAGCTCCCTGTGCATATGAATCCTTACCCCCGCCACTACCTCCAACTGAAGTTAATGCCTCTCTAAGAATTGTGCCACAATCTAAATTGACCGAATCGGATTTGGCTAAAACTACTGTACCCTTGTCTCCACTTGCACAACTCATTGCTGCTAAACTACCTTCCTCTGAAGTAATCTCTCGTACTAGTTTCTGAACTTCTCCAAAATCCGCATCACCCATATCTTTTGAATAAAATTTAATACTGCCTATATTTTCAGCCTCGAGATCAGAAGATTTAAACGATGCTAATTCCTTCTCTAATGATGATACACGACTTCGTAATTCTTTCCACTCTTTAACAAATTTTTGAGCTGCGGATGGAGCTTGGTCGATTGGAACACCTAACTCTTCAGCTGTCTCTTCCAATAGAGCTCTTTCCTTCTGTGCTGCCTTGATGGCGTCGGGGCCTGCTGAGAATTCGATTCGTTCCACGCCATCCTGTATCCGCTCGGTCCTCAAAAACTTGACGGCCTTTATTTTGGAGGTAGAAGAAACGTGTGTACCGGCACATGCCTGCGCATCAATCCCTGGTATTTCAACAACTCTGACGTCTCTGTACTTGGGAGCTCCACCTTGATAAAGTGTACTACCATATTTTCTATCTGCATCCTCTCTACTGTAAAATTTAGTTGTCACCGGATGATCTGCTAAAACTAATTGGTTGACAGTAGTCTCTAAATTATCAATAACTTCGCGTGTTAGTCTTCGGTGATGCGTAATATCTAGTCTAGCTCGGTCAGTATACTTAGATGCACCGGCCTGCCAAACGTGTGGACCTAAAATTTGTCTAGCTGCAGCCCCCACTAAATGAGTGGCTGTATGGTGCATACTTAATCCTGAACGGCGTTTGTCATCGACTATGCCTCTCACTTGCATGCCAACTTTCGGAATTTCGCCTTCCAGATAATGAATTACTACATCGCCTATTTTCTGTACATCAATAACCTTACTTTCATTATTATCCCAATTAATGACACCTAAATCGCTCTGCTGTCCTCCTCCTTCTGGATAAAATAATGTATTTTTCAAGGATATCTGCCCTTTTTCTGAGAGTAAAACTACTGAAGAAAATGAACGCTTTTCCATGTCTTTATAAAAATCTAAGGCTGTTGGTTCAGAACCTATAGCCTCTGGGTCCTTCTTTACCTCCTTTGCACCCCCTTGATGGCGATCTGCAACCATAGCAAAGAAACCGTCCGGAACTTCAATTGTGTGCCCTTGCTCATTTGCAAAATCACTTACTACAGAAGGCGGTAATCCTTGTGAATCATACAATTCGAGTAATTTGTCTTGGTTTATACCGCCTGAATCAATCGCCCGTTGTACTGTCCTGCGGCCTCTTTCAAGTGTCTGATTAAAGCGATCAATCTCCAAATTCACCATGTCCATTATGTGTGCTCTATTGTTATTAAGCTCAGGATATGTTTTACTGAAATTATCTATGTGATGTAACACCATATCTGGAAGAGCTGTGGGTACACCAATATCTTTCAACAAAAGCACTGTTCGTCTCAAAACCATACGTGCCAAATAACCTGCCTTGACATTGCTAGGAACAATACCGTCACCAAACATAAAGGCTAAGGCTCTAGAATGATCAACAATTGCAAATAATTTCTCCAAAGGTTCTATTATTGAAGTGAATTCGGAAAGTGATAATTTATGGCCTGAAGCGTTTAGACGATCAAGAACCATCTGCCTTAATTCTGTTAAATCAGAACCATAATCAACAGATAAAACACCGCACAACTTTGCATTCTCTGAAATAAGTGAGCCTGATGTCTGTAATAGTTCCTCTAAATTTGCCTTTTGTGTAAGATATGTGACAGCTTCCGGAAACACAGCTTCATAGATTGTAGGTGTGCCTTGTGAAGCCCAAACTAATCTTTCAAGGCCGTAACCCGTATCAACTATCGATCTTGGCATTCTTTTGAATTTTATACCCTTGAGTTCTATATCGCCATCAGGATCTTCTTCGAGATCCATGAAAACCAAAGTTGCCAGTTCAAGGCCTCCTGCTAGAACTTCAAGAGCTTCACCGCCATTACCTCCACCAACCCATGGATTTTCCTTATAGGTGATTTTTGCACCATCCAAACCTAGGCTTGTATACAACTCATGGCAGAGTTCAACCGTGTGATTTTGCCAATAAATCTTCTCATTTTCTGTATTGAAAGCATGATGTGCCATCATTTCAAATGTTGTTAAATGGCGACCACTACGACCAACCGATTCTAAATCATTCAAACGAATACAAGGCTGTGATATTGTCAAAGGATTAGCTGGTGGTTTAGAAGCACCACTAGTTACATGTGGCTGAAATACTGCAATTGATGCTATTGAAAGATAAATGTCATTGCGCCAACGAGCTACGACTGGGGCTCTCTCAACTCTTGTATGATTGTGCTTATCAAAAAAAGCTAGAAATGATTCACGAGCCTCATCTAAATTCATAGGTTTTGAAAAAAGTGGTTTTCCAATGAATGAATATTCTACACAAGGTGCATCACCACAAAGCTCACGCTCAACAGTAGACCAGAAGAAACTATTACATTTAGAACACTTCTGCCTAGTGAAACCAGAATCGTGGAAGAATGATAGTGATAGACCTTCACTCACATAATGTCAGAGAGTGGTAGCTTAAAAACTGAGGAGGGGCATAAGCATTAATCACGGTTTTACAAATGAGGATATATTATGGCTTCAACTGACACTCATAAACCATATGTTTCAGCCCAAAAGATTCTCCCTGAAATAACTATACAGGGAATAATTCTAGCCATTGTTTTAGGATTTTTACTGACTGCTGCAAATGTGTATCTTGGACTATATGTTGGAATGACTGTAAGTGCCTCAATACCTGCAGCTGTAATCTCTATGGCTGTGTTAAGAAGTTTGGCCAAAACAAATCTATCAAACGGTACAAACATTCTAGAAAATAATTGGGTTCAGACTGCGGTATCCTCTGGTGAATCATTGGCTGCCGGCGTCATTTTCACTTTGCCCGCACTACTAGTCATGAACCAGACCAGTAATGGAGAAGTAGGATGGTCGGAATTTCCATACTTTAAAACGTTCATTATCGCATTGGTTGGAGGAACAATTGGAGTGTCGTTCTCAATTAGTTTAAGAAGGATATTTATTGTAAAAGAAAAATTACCATATCCCGAGGGGGTGGCCTGTGCTGAAGTTCTAATAGCTGGTGAAAAAGGAGGTGCTCAAGTTAGGCCTATCTTTGTAGGGTTAGCCTTTGGATCTCTTTACAAACTTTGTTCGGCAGTTGTGGCTAATGGAAAATATGTCAGTCTAGGATTATGGAAGCATGGATGGGATGGCTTTTACACATTAACTGGAAAACTAAGTGAAACTGCAGCTTATGCTAAATCAAAAACCACTTTCTACTTGGGAGCTGAATTTTCACCTGCACTTCTTGGAGTTGGATATATTGTAGGGCCTGCTATTGCAAGCTTTGTATTTTTTGGAGGATTATTAGGTGCCGTAGTGATAATGCCAATTGCTAGCACACTTTTGAGTCCTACAGATGAATTTCTAAATGCAATAATTAATGGAGAGATACTCACCTATGGTGATTATGCCAACCACATAAATGGTAGAAGAAGAATGGTTGGAGTTGGTACCATGTTAGTTGGTGGACTCTATACCTTAGTTGTAATGAGAGAAGCGCTTTTCAAAGGCATAACTGAAATGATTGATGCTACAAAATCAAATGTTCCAGATGCTAAAAATATACGTACCGATGAAGATTTGCCCGCTCGTTCTATAGCCATAACTAGTGCTGCAATGGCAATTCCAATGTTTTTTATGGTATGGATTATTTCGGGTCTATTACTCCCTGCTATTCTTTCTTTACTAATTATATTCACTGCAGGCTTCCTCTTTGCTGCTGTTGCAGGATATATGGCCGGCATTGTTGGTAGTAGTAATAATCCACTTTCAGGCGTTACAATTATTGTAGTAATCCTAACTGCTACGATATTCGCTTTGGTTAATAGTCTAGTTTATGGAGGTGAAAATACCGCTGAATTACAGGTTGCTGTAATTGGGGTGGCTGCATTTGTTGCATGTGCAGGTGCCATATCTGGAGACAATTTACAAGATTTGAAAACTGGTTATATTCTAGGAGCAACGCCTTGGCGACAGCAAATTGGTCAAGTTGTTGGTGTTGCTGCAGGAGCTGTTGCAATCCCCCTTGTTTTAAATTTATTATCTGATCAAATACTAAGTGGAGAATTAGAAGCACCTCAGGCTTTCCTAATGGCTAGCATAACAAATGGAATTTTAGGTGGAGGAATGGATTGGTCTATGGTTTTCATGGGATCTGGAATTGCCTTCTGTCTAATAGCACTAAGACATACTGAAGAATACGTCAACATCCTAATTTGTGCATATGCTCTTTTCTTTATTGGAGGTTTTTTAGAGGGTGCAATCGCCGCATTTTTATTCTCAGGTAGTTTGCTTGTAGCTGCAACACAATGGTGGATTAACGAAAGGGGGGGGCTAAATATCTCAATAATGGCTGTAGCTGTAGGAATGTATCTAAGTCTGAAAATGACTATCCCTATTTTTATTGGAGGTATGATTAAGATGTATATTGATAAAAGATTTGATACACCACTAAAGAAATCTAGACCTGAGTTATTCAAGAAAGGACAGGATGAAAAATTAGCTAGTGAAAAAGAGAAGTTACATGGGCCGGGTATATTGTTTGCATCAGGCCTAATTGCTGGAGAAGCGATTATGGGGATTGGATTGGCAGGGATGGCAGTTTCTGGAATTTATTTAGGCATTACTGAACATCCTTCAATATGGCTTGGAATGGGGGCATTTACCTGTGGGGCTGTGATAATGGCAACATTTAGTATGAGGCAAATGAATAACGATAATTTTGGTAAAATAGAAGAATGGGATTTCGATGATGAGATTCAAGATGCGGAAATGGTAGACGAAATTCCAAAAAAGAAAACCCGAAAGAAGAAGCCAAATAAATAATATTGGACTAATCGAATGTGCTGTAGTCTGGAATCACTATATAGGTTCAAATCCCGGCACCCGCACCAATTTAATCCAACCAGTATAGACCCTATTCTTGGCTAACAGAAACTTTGTGATAATTGGACATCGGGCACATACGATAGCGGATTGGAAATTGGATGATCTTTGCGGAGGTGCTGG
>JAPYSZ010000056.1 GCA_029941645.1 Candidatus Poseidoniia archaeon | reverse complement strand
CGGGCCCGTAGATCAGCCTGGAAGATCGCCTGCTTTGCAAGCAGGAGGCCTCGGGTTCAAATCCCGACGGGTCCACCATTTTTTCTAAAGATATTTTTTTAATGGATGGTAGATACCACAATATGCGTGTGTTAGTTGCACTGATGATTGCCATCATGCTTTGCCTCCAGCCAATGATATCTTTGAAGGATGATTCTGAAGACAATTATGTAATTGTACCATTCTCTTCATTACAAGAGTCTAAAGCAAGTGATAATTGGTGGGAAGATACACGTATGGATAAAGACAAGAATAGGATGCATGATATTCTTGATATGGCCTTAGAACAAGATAAATTTGTGGTGGATGGGAAAATATCACTTCTAGTTGATTTTGATCATATGCCAACTGAATCTGATGAACAATTATTGATTCAAGAAGTTGATTTTGATCCAGGTTGGCGTTTTCATCATATACCTATTATTTCAGGCTTAATTGATGTTGACCGAATCGAGGATTTATTGGATGTTGAAGGAGTAGTTTTCTTAACACTTAATGGAGAATTACATGTACTCTTGGATAATGCAATTGGAATTCATCATGTTGATACAGTTTGGGATTTTGGGTATACGGGTGAAGGAATAAGTGTAGCAATAATAGATACAGGAATCGATCCAACTCATGTAAGTATTAATGATTTTGATGACGACCCTACAACTAGTGATCCAAAGGTGATCGCATTTTATGATGCCCTTGATGACAGTGGAGATGATGGTAGTGGAACTACACAGGCCTATGATGACCATGGACATGGTTCACATTGTGCAGGTATAACTGCAGGAACTGGTTCGGTTGATGAAGGACCTATGAGTACAGGTGAGAAACCTTATCGTGGTGTTGCACCCGGAGCTACTCTGGTTGGAGTCAAGGTATTGGATGGCGGTGGCAGTGGTAGTTTTGCTGAAGTGATGAGAGGTATGGAGTGGACGATGGATAACCAGATAAAATATAACATTCGTTCAGCTTCAATGTCGCTTGGAGGTGCTTGGGTGTCTGAATTGACTCAAGAACAGGAAGAACGAGTTACAACACTTGCAAATGAAATGGTGGCTCATGGTATTTCATTAATGATAGCTGCCGGTAATTCAGCAGCGTATGGAACTATAGGAACCCCGGGAGCTGCTAAAGATGTAATTACAGTAGGTGCAACAGAAGATAGCCGTCAATTAGCAGTCTATTCTAGTAAAGGACCAACACATGAAGGTCAGATTAAGCCAAATCTTGCAGCTATAGGGTCTGCAGTCATGTCTGTAGAAGCTAACAGCGGTAATGCCTACGTATCTATGTCTGGAACAAGTATGGCTACACCTATGGTTGCAGGTATGGCTGTTCTTTTACATCAAGCTAATCCAGATTTACAACCTTTGATGATACGTAGTATTCTGGAAACTACAGCAGAATATAGATTTTTAAGCCATCCAGTAAGGCCTAACAATGACTATGGCTGGGGTTTTGTGGAGATGGATAAAGCTTTAGAAGAAGCAATCAAATATGATGCATCACTTTTTATTAATTTGAGTGCAGATACTTCTGTAATATATTATGAAGGTAATGAAACAGATGGTGGAAATGATACGGCTTCTAGATTCTATGTGCATGAAAACGAAAAATTATTCTTTGATACTACAGGCAACATATCACATATGGAATGGCGAAATGTTCTAATCGAGGATACTTGGCATTCAATAGAATCAACCACAGAATTAGATGTAATGGAAACTCAATTGGGCACTGGAAATCATACGATATGGGTGAGAGCTGTAAGTTCAGAAGGAATTAGTGCACCACTTACAATTCCGCTAAACATTGATGATCCTATAGAAAGTAAAAAAGAGGATTCACCATCGATACCATTTAGCTTTGTTGTTTTCACTTCGTTAATAGTAGCTATATTCAAATCTCGAAGAACATAATTGATATATATCCCTTCGACAGGGAAATACTATGCAAGAATTCAATGTATCTTTGACAGATAGGCCAGGGGAGTTATCTCAGGTAGCTTCTGCGGTTGGCGATGAAGGAATTAACATACTAGGTTGCGTAGGTATGAGTCGTTCCACAGCATCAGTTACGATGGTCACTGACGATGAAGAAGCAACAAAAAAAGTTCTAAAGTCAATGGGACGAGACTTTGAAGTTAATGAATTAATTTTGACATCTTTACCCAACAAACCAGGTGCACTTGCAGGGATGACTACCAAATTAAGTGATGCAGGTGTAAACATCAAGTCATTTTACATAATGAAAATGGAATTAGATGTAGCTGATGTAGCTTTAACCACAGACAATCCTTCCAAAACCAAAGAGATATTAGGAATATAAGTAAAATGATGGTTGATCTTCATGGTCTACCTTTATCTGAGGCTAAACTAAAGTCACAAATATCTGTAGCTGAGGCTTGGTCTAACGCTTCTTCTACAATTGAATTAGTACATGGACATAATTTAGGCACAGCAATCAAAGATTATATTCAACAGGGTGATCTTCTTTCAGATATTGAGCGAATATATCCTGAAATTCCCAATTTAATACTAAAAGATAAAGGTCTGGGTTCTACGATAGTAAAGTTTAAACGAAGCTGAATTATTGACTACTATGGACTCCACGGCTTTGTTAGGAATGTCATTGGTGTGTGCAATGGGAGCAATGTCTCCTGGCCCAAGCTTAGCTGTTGTTTTAAGGAATACAATTTCAGGTGGCCGCACTCAAGGCATTATGACTGGTATTGGCCACGGTATTGGCTTTTCAATATATGCGATGATTGCTGTAACGGGTTTATCAGCTATTTTGATAGCAGATGAAACTAAATTTGATTTACTCCAATGGGCTGGAGTTATAGTTCTGGTATGGTTGTCATACAATATGCTGACATACCAGCCTTCAGATAATCCAAAAGAACACCAAAGTAGTGGTCGACGGGGGTTTGCAGAAGGTTTCATGATATCATTTCTCAATCCTAAAATCTTAGTTTTTCTTGTAGCAGTATTCAGTCAATTTATAGATCCCCAAATGACAGATACAGATCGTGTGACTATGGCTGTTATTGCAGGAATTATAGACACAACATGGTATGTGTTAGTTGCAGCAGTACTGTCGGGAACTACCGTTATTGATAAACTAAGAGAGAATTCCACACTAATCGATCGAATAATAGGAGTTGTTTTGTTAGTTCTAGCTCTGGGTCTTATTGTCAAATCCTTAATTTAGAGTATAACTTAATACCTAGTTATGGCTAGACTGATTATGGAGACAATTCATCAGATAATATATGAAGATTCATCTCCATTATCTGGTATTGAAAATAAATCTATTGATTTAGTTGTTACTTCTCCTCCCTATCCTATGGTTTCTATGTGGGATGATGTATTTGGAGAGTTAGATGCCAATATCAAAGTCCAAATGGAAAAAGGAAATTATGATGCAGCCTTCGAGTTAATGCATCAGAAATTAGACAAAACTTGGAAATCTATTTTCAGAGTTCTAAAAGAGGGAGGCATTCTATGCCTAAATATTGGAGATTCTACGCGCACTTTGGATGATATTTTTAAGCTATATAATTCACATTCACGGATTTTGAATTATTGTATTTCTATAGGCTTTAGTTCATTACCATCAATTCTTTGGAAAAAGTCAACTAATTCTCCAAACAAATTTATGGGTTCTGGCATGTATCCTGTAGGTTCTCACGTTACATTGGAGCATGAACATATTTTAATTTTCAGAAAGGGCCAGAGGCGTGAATTTAGGACCAAAGAAGAAAAAATTAATAGACATGAAAGTGCTTTTTTTTGGGAAGAAAGAAATGCTTGGTTTTCAGATACCTGGCGAGGAATGCAAGGTAAATTACAAGATATTTATAGTAGTGAAAGAGAACGTAGTGCAGCATTTCCTTTTGAATTGGCTTATCGATTAATTAATATGTTTTCTGTAAAAAATGATTTAGTTCTTGATCCATTTCTAGGCACAGGTACTACTACGAAAGCAGCATTATGCTCCCAAAGAAATTCGATAGGATTTGAATTGTCTAAAGGTCTTTCTGAATTAATTGATAAAGAGATATCAGGTTCTAAAGAATTCTGTAATAATCACATTAGGAATAGATTTACTTCCCATGCAAATTTTACAGCGGAAAGAATTAATTCTGGAAAAGAGGTAAAACACAAATTAAGAAACCACAATTATTCTTGTGTTAGTTTACAAGAATCAAAAATCTTAATAAATAATATTTCCGAAATTAGACAATCTTCAGGTAAGTTTTCAGTGAGTTACGAAAAATTAATTGACTGAATTAGCTTCTTCAAGTGAGTTTATGGTCTTCCAGACCCATATTGGTCCAACTATTGCAGATACACCAATAGAGATTGCAATCGAATACCAAATATATACGATTTCATATCCATTGATTGTAAAGTAGTAAGCTAATGGTGCTGAAATTAATAATACTCTTAAGGCTGTAATAACCAAAACCGGTAAACCTCGTCCTAGTCCTTGCATTATTCTGCCACAAGGCATGGCAATTCCAACGAAAGGATATGCAAAACAGAGGGTACGCAGTGCGCCTACTCCTATTTCTTCAATATTTGAATCATCAGTGAATAGACCCATGATATATGGTGCTGAAATAAACACAATTAGTGATGCCACTGCTACAATTGCAAAAGCTCTACTGATACCATACACAATAATCTGTCTAACTTTATCCATTCTTTTAGCTCCGGTAAACATACCGACTGTTGTCACAAGTCCAGTTGCTATCCCCATTATTGGCAAAAACATCAACATGTCAAGCCTACTTGAAATAGTGTAAGCAGCTACAGAATCAGGTCCATATCCATCAACTAAAATATAATTGAAGACACCTTGACCAAAGGACATGATTATCATTGAAATTGAGGAAGGTATACCAACCCACAGTATTTCTTTCATCATCTCCGGTGAGAAACTAAAATTTCTTAGGTCAAAACTGAGGTATGCATGGTCTCTCCAGAATAGCATGTAAATGAAAATTAAAAACACAATAATTTGCGAGACTACACTAGCCATAGCTGCACCTTCAACTCCCATTCCTAATCCAAATCCACCATATTTTTCTAAATCAAAAATAAAAATTGGATCTAATATTATATTTAGAATAGTTCCTATTGCAGCAACCATTACTGGGAATTTCATATCACCTTCTCCCGCTAGTATAGAGCGGAATACAATAGAGAAAACAATGAATGTCATACCGTAGCAAGTAACTCTTAGATAACTCCATGATTCATCAAGCATTTCACTAGGCGTACCTAACATAGAGAGTACATCTTTGCCTAATAATAATCCAAAAGCAGTCAAAGTAAATCCTAAAAAAAGACCAAGCAAAACACCATGTTCAGCAGCATTATCTGCTTTCTTTTTGTCTTCAGCTCCTATTGCTCTTGATATTGAAGAAGTCAATCCCGTTCCTACACCAAAAGTTATACCCATTACAAAAAAATAAAGAGGCATGTTGAATGCCACAGCAGTGATTGATTCCCCCCCTAATCTTCCAATAAATAACATATCGACTATTGAATACATAGTCTGTATAGCCATTCCAGCAATTACAGGGATGGCTATGCTCCATAAAGCTCTTTCAGGTCTTTCTAGAAATTCCTGAAGTTTAGATTCATCCTTATTTTTCACTTAGAGACAGCCTACTACTTCCTATTTAGTATAATTGATGATTAAATCTATAGTTTTTTCTCTAACAATTCAGCAAGTGCAGTTGCATTTCCATTGCACTCTTCTAGTTCTTTTTTTGAGGCTAGTATGACATAATTGGTACTTGTTTTACCGATTATACAGGGTGTATTTCCATTAGTATAAGCCATCAATTTTTCGTTTCTTTCGTTTAAGTGTACAAAGGTGATAGGAACTCCAAGTTTTTCTTCACATTTTTTCCAAATATCTTTTTTTCCTGTATTATTGTGAGTAATATCACAAAGTGCACAATGTGAACTACCAAAGAATTTTCCAGTTATGTACTTCAATTCACCTAGTATCCCCCCATCTGCATGATATATTCCTATAATTTTGTTTATTTCAGGCATGATTTTTTCCACTTTTTTTATTACAAAAAAATCTTTCTATTACATAAATTAGAGCTGGGATAATAATAGATACGCTTAATGTTATATCCCTGAGTCTTGCCTCAGATTTCAGTGAACTCTGGCGAAGACAAGGAAGAGATTAATC
>JAPYSZ010000055.1 GCA_029941645.1 Candidatus Poseidoniia archaeon | reverse complement strand
AAACTCTTCCAAATCAAGAGATTTATTAGTCTTACATATTTCTTCGTAAAAACCTTATCCTAGTAAACATTAGAGATTGAGCTCCATACCTTCCTCTCCAACTTCCCAACCTAAACTTGTCACTTTTTGGTATTCATCCGAATTTGGATAATGAAGAGGATTAGTATGATTTAAATGAATGAAAATTACTCTTGGATCATTCGCACTTCTCTCACCAATCAAATCAAGGGTTTCACTTACCGTAGGGTGAGGTACATTAGCCTGAATTCTACCTTTAAGTTCACTAGAATTCCAAAAAGTTCCATCTAAAAGAATTATGTTTGCCTCTAATGAACTGAACCACTCTTTGGGATTATTGTATTCTACAAAATCCAATGTTTTCTCCCACCTATCATGGTCTGGCAAAAACAAGATATTGTTATTTTTTCCCTTAAAAAGAATTGCATGGGTATCGAAATCTTGAGCACGATGTGGTACTTCAATAGGAACTATAGTATCGGATTTAAATTTGTCAAAGGTTAGGTTCCCTCTTTCAATTAATTTTTTCCAAATTGGATGTTTCATTACATAATTAGCGACAGACTCTGAACACCGAAGTTTCACATTCTTAGAATTAAATGATTCTCTACCAAATTGACCAAGACCTTCTATGTGGCCTAAATGTGCATGAGTTAACCACACTTCCGATATCTGAGAATTACCCATCAAAGATATCTGATCTCCGATACACCTAGTTGCTTCTACAATTCCAAATTGTTCTCCATGTAAACCTAAAGAAACAGGCATTCGAGACAAATGTGTATTACGCCTTGCATCCTTACAACACTTCTCGGTACAACCTAACTGAGGACGTCCTGCATCTTGTGCATTCCCTAGTAATCTTATCCGGTCGTACATCTTTGCAGTTCCTTCCGTAGCCATTCACGAGGTAAGGCTCGACCAAGTCCCTCCTGAGTTCTTTCCGGATGCCACTGTACTGCAAACCAGGGCAATGATTCATGTTTTACGGCCTCAATCATTCCATCCGAAGATTTGGAAATAATCTGAAGATCTTTACCTAATTCTCGGACACCCTGATGATGGTGACTAGTTACTTCAAATTCCTTACCTTCCATCTCAGTCCAATGTGCAATATCACCTACAGGTGGTTCTCCTCCTTCTCCATCTCTATGAATTCCACCGTCAAAATCTCCTTGACCTATATCTGACCATAATGTTCCACCAAAGAAAACATTTATAACTTGTAATCCACGACAAATACCTAGAACTGGCATGTTACGCTCTTTAGCTTTTCGAAGTAGTGCTAATTCTAATTCATCTCTATCATCATTGACACCGCCAATGGGTAAATTTTCTGTTTGACTGCCATAAGCTCCACTTTTTATCCCCATATCTCCACCTCCTGACAAAACCAAAACATCATAATTATCTAAATCTTCAGGAGATTCAATTCTTTGAGGAGTCCCTTCAGCTTCAGTAATAAACTTAGCATAGCGAGGAAAATACCGTTCGTTGCCTAAAGTCAAAGCAGTTGATTTCATACTATTAAGACAAAATAAGCCATGCTACTTTAGCCTCACGTTAAGATGATAAATGCAACTATTCATAGCCCATCTGTCAAAGATGAAGAAATGGACGAACCTATCCTATGCAAATGTGGCAACAACATCGCCCAAAGCCCACTTAATCGCTTCTGAATGGGCCACATCTTTAGCACGTGGTGGTGCCGCTGAATTCGATGCTGACGCCGAAAAAAAAGGTATGATCCCCCTTAGAAAATCAACGGCAAACCTTCTAGAATGTCCGATTTCAGATGTATGTGTTAGCTCAAGTGCAACCGAACTACTAAGTTCATTGGCATGGGCAATAGCGCCAAAAAAAGGTAGTAATATTGTTTCTACAAAAGCCTCTTTTCCATCTACCGTTTATCCTTGGCAAAGAGTTTCAGATGAATTTGGTGCAGAAATAAGGCTCGCACCACATAACGAAAATTATTACACAAAGCCTGAAGATATTCTAAGTTTAATCAACGATGATACTGCTGTAGTAACACTATCACATGTAGAATATGCTTGTGGTCAACGTTATAATCTAAAATCATTCACTAAAGCGGCACATGATGTTGGAGCATTATTCATAGTAGATGCGACACAATCTATGGGGATGATTCCAATAAATGCTAAAGACTCAGGAGCTGATGCAATCGTAGCTTCAGGATACAAGTGGCTTAGAGGAACTTATGGTGCAGCCGTTGGCTATATTTCCCCAAAAATTCAATCTCTTTCGCCAGGTATAATCGGCTTTCGAAGTCACAAAGATATTTGGAATATGAGAGCTGAACGCTTAGAATTTCCAGAGGATGCTAGTCGTTTTGAATTTACAACGATTCATTTTGGTGCGGCATTAGGACTTGCTGCATCAATTGGCGAAATAACTGACATTGGAATTCAGAAAGTCTGGGAACATGATATTGAATTAACTAATATGTTGATTGAAGGTGCTTTAGCAAGCGGGCTTGAGATAGCTTCACCCACTAATGATAAGGAACGGAGTGCTATAGTTAGTATCAAAATCCCTCCTGGATTTGATACCGGTGATGTAGTAAAACAATTACAGGATGAATATGGAATTCTAGTTACAAATCGATCAGGTTTTCTTAGAGTATCACCCCATATTGACAATACAACCGAACAGATTACTTTTTTCCTTGATTCTTTACAAGAAATCCTGAATTAGAACAAGTAAGGAAACATAAGAATTCCTGCAACTGTAAACATTACTCCTGCAATAAATAAATCAATAATTTTCCAAGATTCAGGATTATTCAATATCGGAGATAATCGTTTGGCACCATATCCCAATGAAAAGAAAAAGACAAACGATGCTGTAGCCGCGCCTATTCCAAACATCAGTTTTTCATTACCTGCATAGCTGCTGGAAGCTCCACCTATGAGGAGTAAAGTATCCACATAGACGTGCGGATTAAGATAAGTAAATGCTAATCCAGCTAATATTGTTGGCCATAAATCCTGAGATTCGTTATCACCAACTTCCAAACCCTTAGGATCTAAGGCTGATTTAATTCTCAAGCATCCATAGAATATCAGAAAAATTGATGCACCTATAGACATCCATATTGCCAATTCCTCCATTTCTGATAGAAAAAGTCCAACTCCTAAAACTCCAGCCCCAATTAACAAAGCATCTGAAATAGAACATACCAAACAAGCTGCAAAGACATGCGAACGTAGTAATCCTTGTCTCATTACGAAAACATTCTGTGGACCAAGTGCTAAGATTAGTGATATACTAATAAGAAAACCAGAAATAAAGGCTAATTCCAAGATAATTATTGTGAATCCTCGGACTCATCATAGTCCATAGGCACCCACTTTTCTTGACCAGTTTTGGGATCCTTAATCATTTTGACTGCTTGGCCCTTGATGAAACCCTTGAAATCTACCATATTATCGCATTGAAAGCTGTATATTAGCTTATTACCAGACAACGACTAAACAGACAATAATTCTTTGTCGCAGCAATCTGAAGAGGAATTGTCGGCATTCTTAGAGTCATCATCACATATTTCAAACAGGGTAGTTGCCTCTGGATAATAACCATCCGGATAAGCGCAGCAGACTGCTAAAATGCCTTCAGGAGTTTGCAAAATCTTGCCGCTATAATCATGCTCGCGCAGATATTGGGCTGCACCTTCCGGACTTACGAAAGTCCGTGTACACTTATTAGCTATCCACTTTCCCCACTTGCCTGCCATGGTTATGAACTACATTCCTACCAATCCCTTATAAAATGATGCTTTAAAATATTCTTAATTCAATTACATTAATATCAACGTAGCTATTAGGAGAATCAGTGGTCGTGTATAGTAATATGAGAAACGTAAAGCCCCTATTGACGATAGGTGTTAGCTTTAATGGTAAACTAATAAGTGGACACTTACTGGACCATTATGAACTTGAATAATATCCCTAAAGGTACAATCATATATGAGGAAACTACTGAGTATATTATTCTTGATGATGAAGAAAAGATGCCTATGATAATATGGAAAGAAAAAGACATAGTCAGGGACCTCAAAATCAGTAGAATTATGAAAAAAGCAATTCAGTCTGTTGGTGAAGAAAAATATGGACGTGGTAATTTTTTCATTGATAGATTTCCAAAAGGTGATGAACAATATTTAACTTGGTATTGTAGGCCCAATATGAATCCAGAACTTATTGAAGAACGATCAAAGAATAGCAGTTAGAAATACATATTCAGAATCAACAATATCTATATCGTAAAATCCAACAAATCCTCTAATTAAGACCCTTCCTCTATGATTTGAGTGCTAATAAATCTGGAAGGAATTGATGGTTGTGGAAAATCGACACAGACAATATTATTGCAAAAAAAATTAGAAGAATTAGGAGAAAACACAGTAGTCCTAAAAGAACCTACCAATGAACCACACGGTCAGAAATTGTGGGATGTTTTACATGGTAAAAGAAAAGCAACTAATGAAGAAATATTGGAATTTTTCATTTTAGACCGAAAACAACATGTTGATGAGAAAATACAGCCTGCATTAGATAATGGTACAGTAGTTTTGATGGATCGATATTACTATTCATCTATGGCATATCAAGTAGCCGGTGGTTTAGATGTTGAATATATCCGAAATAAGCACGATTTCGCCCCAAATCCAGATATTGTTTTGATATTTGACTTGCCTGTTTCAACTGCTTTGGAAAGAGTACGTGGTCACAGTGAAGCTGATGAATTTGAAAAGGAAGAACACTTAAAAAAAGTTAGAGAAGCTTATCTTAATTTAGAAAGTGATCCTCTTGTTAGAATTGTTGATTCTGTGAGAACTCCGGAAGAAATATTTGAAGAAGTATGGAAATTAGTCTCCGAGGTAAGGAATGAATGAACTTCTTTTCTACGCAAAGATAGTACTGCTCATTGTATTGTTATATGATGTTGTTATTTTGTTCAGAAAGCCTGAAGAAGAAAGCAAATCCATTACATTAGATTTCTGGAAGGAAATAGAACGAAAGGGAATCAATGGTTTACTAATTCCTTGTACTATGATATTCATTATCTCCCTTGATTACATCCAAGAAACAGAGATTTATCTATCATTGGCTCTCTTTGTTCTAAGTTTAGTTTATCTTGGATATCCTCGTCCTTTTGCATTTGGAAAAAATGGAATTCTAATGGACGGGAAAATTATTGTGAAAGATAGAATTCTCAAGGCTAAAAAGACTGAAAAAGGTGGCAAAATATCAATTGAATGGTATGGCTGGTTGATGGAGAAAGAATTACCTGATTGTGAAGTGACTGATACTATCTTAGAAGAATTTAAAAACTAAGAAAATACACCAAGAACGCATTGAAATATACTGTACATTCCCGAGACTGGGCCAATATCGCCTCCATTTTTCAACCTGTTTCCTGCAATTACATCCAAATCTCGCAAAACATCCAATGCCTTAGGTGTATCAAGGTCATCATCCAAAGCTTTCTCAAATTTAGCAACTAAAATTACCATCTCATCATCATTTCTGGGATCTGTGGGTTCTGCAACCATACAATCTACAGCATTGACTCCAAGACGCTCGCCTTCCTGACATGCTTCAAGTAATCCTTCAGGAGAATATGGTGTAAAATCACGATAATGGTGGCTTAACAGATAGAATCTAAGTGCAGCAGGAGGGCAATCCTCGAAAACTTCCTCCAATGTTATTCTCTCGCCTCTTGATTTAGATAATTTACCTTCTGCATCTTCCATAAGTCCATTATGCATCCAAAAATCACAATAATTTCCTAAACCTATCTTTTCAGCAAGTATCATCTCTGTTTCATGATGAGGATAGATTAGATCAATTCCTCCCCAATGAATATCGATTGGTAAATCTAATTCTGATGATGACATTAATGTACACTCAAGATGCCAACCAGGTCTTCCAACGGGCAGGCCTTCAAATTCCCAAGTTTTACCATCACCCAATGGTAGACCCCAAAGTAAAGTATCATGAGGACTTTTCTTCGGTCCCGAATCAACTTCACTAGTACTTTGAGCCAATGAATCCTCAAAATTAATGCCTAACAATTTACCGTGTTCTTCTTGTTTTATTCTTAGAAAGATGCCTTCTTCAGTCTGGTAGGCTTCACCTCTATCTAATAATTTCTTAGTTTCTTCAGCTATTTGTTGAACAAACTCTGAAGCTCTCGTATATTTTGTTGCTGGAATATTGGAAAGTAGTTCCATTTTATCTAAAAACTCTT
>JAPYSZ010000054.1 GCA_029941645.1 Candidatus Poseidoniia archaeon | reverse complement strand
ACGTAAATTGGAGAAAAAAGAATCATTAGAGATGGATCAGCGAATAGCAGCAAGACGTGATGTGTTCAATGATAATTTATGGCGATATGGCCCCCCTATAGCTTTGGCTTTGATTCTTATTTTGGTTGTTTATTTTGGTTTTTTCTATACCCTAGGACCGGCAAATGCTGAAGAGTGGGAATTAGAGGAAGCTGAAACTGGAGATATTTACAAGTCAAGTAATTACTACAATAATGACAAGGTCACTTTGGTTGAGTTTTTTCACTCAGAGTGCCCACATTGTCAGCATCAAACTGATGCATTGAAAGAAATATATACTAATTATTCAAGTAATGGAAAAATTGATATGTTTTCTATTGGCGGTTATAAATTAGGAAGTAACAAAATAGATACCAAGAATGACATTTCAAGTTTTAAATTTAAATATACTCTTGAATGGCCTCACTTATATGACGATACTGGTGAATTAATGAGAGATTATGGATTTACATCATATCCATCTATGGTTTTGATAAAGAATGGAGAGATTATTTACAGCCATAGTGGGCAATTAACTTATGACCAACTTTCTAGCGAACTTGATAAATATATTTAGAGACAAATTATTTAAAACATGTTGAGAGTTAATAATTAATGAAATATCAGATACCTTTGACATTATTGTTAACTGCATTATTTCTTATGTCTGGTTGTCTTGACTCACTGGACAATTCGAATTCTAGTGGTTTTTGGGGAGATGACTGTACTGAGAATGAATCCGATTGCCCTGAAAATCCAGCACCTTCTTTCGTTCTTATAAATCAAAATAATGAGGTAGTCAATCTATCTCAATTGGAAGGTAAAATAGTGGTGATGACTTTTCTTTATACTCATTGTCCAGATATTTGTCCAGCTATTACTTATCAGATGAAGAGATTAGCTGAAGAACTTGGTGATGATTATGAAGAATCTGTAGTATTTTTGAGTGTAACTGTAGATCCTGAACGGGACACAGCTGAGAGATTGGCTAGTTTTTCCTCAGGATATAACGCCTCTTGGGATTTTCTTACAGTTAATTCTTCCTTCCCTGAAAATCATATGCAAGCAATGTGGGCTAATTATAAGATGGTTGTAATGGTTGAGGAGGAGGACGCTTGTGGAGGACAAGGACACCACATGGAAGACTATGAGGGTTGTCATTGTAATCCTGGATATATACAGGATCCATGGAATGTAGATATGTGTATTGAAGATCCAGATTATGACGTTTCTAATCTTACTTTTGAGGATGGTAGCATTGAGAATGATATACTTCAAGCCCTTAATCTTTGGTCTTTGGCTAATGCCAATGGAATAGCAAATGAAACAGACGCCATGAAAATTTTAGATTCACAAATATCTCAAGTGTTTGGTTCTAATTGGATTATAAACGATATCAATGGAACTGTGCATAAATCTACAGATTATTACAATGCAAATCTTACGCTACTCGAATTTTTCCACACAGATTGCGGACATTGTAATGCTCAAATACCAGCTTTAGAAGAATTTTATTCAAATTATTCTTCAGAGGTTAATCTGATATCGGTTGGAGGTTATAGTTTGGGTGGAAATGTAGACAATCTAAGTAAAATTCAAGATTTTGTCTCAGAGCACAATGCATCTTGGACGTATTTGTACGATGAAGACGCATCTCTAATGTCTACTTTTGGTTTGAATAGTTACCCAAGTTGGGTTCTTCTAGAAGGAGATATGGAGACTGGAGAAGCCCAAATTGTCGGTACTTCATCCGGAACTAAATCTTATGATAGCTTAGTTGAAATGGTTACAAATCATACTGCGTCAGTAAATGTCACTGAGCAAATGGATGTTATTCTTGAAAATCTTTACCATTGGCGGTTAGGTCATGTTACTGATAGCGATATGCTTGGCATAATTGCATCAGCCCTAAATTATGAATATACACCTCCAACCGAAGATGTTGGGAACTATGGCGTCACTCATTCTTCAAGACTATACATAATTGATCAAAATGGTGACCTTCGTGTTCTTTGGAGAGGTACAGATTGGACCTACGCTTCAATTTATCACGATATTCAAATTCTTCTTTAGTAAGAGCCAAATACCCGCTTATCCAGTAAGCCTCATGACTCTCTTAGGATTTGGAGATACAAGTTTAGTTTTTTTTGACCATGAATTTAGTTATTTGAATATCATTGCATCTTTCATCTCTGTGTTTATTGGCATAGTGATGACTCAGTCTGGTTTTGATAAAATTTTCAACTGGGAAGGAGAGCTTAATTTTATAACAGAAAAATTCTCTAAGACTCCATTATCAAGTTTTTCTGCATTTGGTCTTATTCAAGTTACTATTTTTGAGATTCTTTCAGGTTTAATGTCTTTGTTTGGTTCAATAATGGTTCTATTATATGGTGATGAATCTTATGGAATTATCGGGCTTATTCTCGCAGCTATATCGCTATGTATCTTAATGCTGGGACAGAGATTATCTAAAGATTATGAAGGAGCTGCAGTTCTAGTTCCTTACTTCCTCTTGACTATGTTTGGTCTATTTATCTACAGTTCTTAGAAACCACAAAGTGTTTTCCAATCGTCAACTGCACCAGGTGTAGTAAATCCTACAGCCAAGAACAATACGATTAAGAAGAAAACTGGAACAGCTGCGGTTCGATTGACCAAAGGTGGATCCCAAGTCATATGCATGAAGAAAGATCCAATAAACCAACATTTAATTGCTGCAATTCCAAAAAGGATAACCATAGTTACACTGAAAGAGAATTCTGAAAGAATTGCACCTACTTCTAGTAGAGTCCAGAAAACTAGCCACGCAAATACTTTCAAGAATCCGTTAATGGGATTTTCAGTATGTCCTAGTGTAACCCATGCTGGGAAAGAATGGTGTTCGTCATGCTCATGTTCGGAGTTTGTTTCTGTTGCCATTTTTACCTCAATACAAATAGAAGAATGGGAATACGAAAACCCATACTACATCCACGTAGTGCCAATACAAACCGAATAATTCGATTGTATCATGATATTCTTCATTGTAACCGTCTTTGTTTGCTTTTGCAATTAAGTAAAGTAATGCAATTAATCCAATGAATACATGCGCCCCATGTGTTCCGGTAGTTATGTAGAAAGTAGTGCCTTCTAAACTAGTATCTAGCCAGAATCCATGTTCATATTTTGGAGCAATACAATGATTTGCTATATCTTGTTTAAGCGGATCACAATGGTCAGACCAGAAGTGTCCATTTTTCATTTCACCCCATTCCCATGCTTTCAGAATCAAGAAAAGAGCACCTAATGCAAATGTAGCCATTAGATATCTGGTTGTAGCCTTTGGATTGTTGTTCCTGGCTGCATAAAGTGCCAATACTACCGTTAAGCTACTGAGAAGAAGTGCAAAGGTGTTTATCACTCCAAAGATTAAGTGACTTCTGATAATATCTGCAGCAGGAACCCAACAAGGGTCAATACCAACACATTCTGCAAGATTGGAGTCATAATCAGGAACAGCAGCACGATATCTTAGGTAAGCACTCAGTAATGTACTGAAAACCATAACCTCAGTTAATAGAAAAATCCACATACCAAACTTTCGTGTGGTTATAGTTCCCCAAAAATCATGATAAACTTCAATATCTTCACCTTCTTCTGAATCTTGATCCCAATAATCCTGTACCCACATGAAAAATCCAGTTAAAAGTCCAGCCAGACCCAAAAAGAAGACAAACCAGTAACCAGTATCGCCTGTCTTGTCTTCACCACCTGCTGTGGCCATTACAAGGCCTATGAACGTTAAAGCAACACCAATACAGAAAATGAATGGAGCTATCGTTCCATGATGTTCATGATCGTCACTCATTAGTCTTCCTCCTCAGCAAGTTTAAGTGTTGGAATTTCAGTAAAACTATTGTGCGGCGGAGGCGAAGCAGTAGCCCATTCAAGTGACCACCCATCCCAAGGATTATTTCCAGCATCCTCACCATTCTTGTAAGAATAAATTACGTTATAAACAAAAATTAATTGGGCAAAACCGAAGATGAACGCTGCAATGGTAATGAATTCATTCAATTCAGTAAATTGGGCATCATAGGTTGCATATCTTCTTGGCATTCCTTCAATTCCTACATTATGCATTGGATAGAAAGCAGCATTGAAGAAAATAAAGGAAAGAGCAAAATGAATGAGTCCCAATTTTTCATTCATTATTTTACCAGTCATCTTAGGATACCAATAGTAAACTCCGCCTAGGAATGCAAAGATAGTCCCACCAACCAGAACATAGTGGAAGTGAGCAACTACAAAATAACCATCATGTAATGCTACATCCACTGGAATTGAAGCTAAGATAATGCCCGTAATACCTCCAATTGTAAAGGTAATAACAGTTCCAAGTGCAAATATCATTGGAGTTTTTAGAACAATAGAACCTCCAGTCATGGTGGCTAACCAATTGAAAATCTTGATGCCTGTCGGCACTGCAACTAACATGGTAGTTAACATAACGATAAATCTGAATAACGGATCGGCACCGGTTGTAAACATATGATGACCGTATACAATAAATGAAATGATTCCAATAGTGGCCATAGCATAAACCATAGAAGTATAACCAAATATCGGTCTCCTTGAGAACGTAGAAATAATCTCAGAGAGAACGCCAAATGCCGGTAAGATAACAATGTAAACCTCAGGATGACCAAAGTACCAGAATAAGTGTTGCCACAATATAGGATCACCACCGGCAGCGACATCAAAGTACAAAGTACCAAATGTTCTGTCAGCCATTAGTAAGATAAGTGCAACAGTGAAAACAGGGATTGATAATAGTAATAAGAAAACAGTAACAAAAATGGACCATGCAAACAAAGGCATTCTCATCATCGTAACGCCAGGTGCTCTCATGCGTAACATAGTGGTTAAGAAATTAATCGCAGTCAGAGTAGATGAAGCACCAAGCATAATCTGCCCAGCTACCCAGAAATCAGTTCCGGGAGTTGTTGATGAGTCACCAGTGGCATAAGGCGTGTACCCAGTCCATCCAACGTCTCCCGCACCTCCGGTAAAGTAACCCATGTATACAACAAAACCTCCTGTTGGCAATAGCCAATAACTCAATGCATTCAATCTTGGAAATGCTAAATCTCTTGCACCAATTTGAAGAGGAATCAAATAATTCGCAAATCCAAATATAATAGGCATAGCAGCCATGAAAATCATGGTGGTTCCATGCATAGTAAATGTAGAATTATACTCTTCATAAGTTAGGAAATCACCATCTATGCGTGGTTCAAACAATTGCCAACGAATCAACAGACCTAATATTCCGCCAACAAAGAAGAATCCAAATCCAGTGCAAATGTATAGCGTTCCTATGTATTTATGATCGGTAGTAGTCAACCAAGGATACACACACTTCCAATAACTCTTGATTACATCTTCGAAAGATTGGTCATTTACAACCATTCGATTTCCAACAACGACAACACTGAGAGTTACAACCAAAACAGTGAATGCATAGATTAATTTTTGAGGCATAGATAATTCGCCATGGTCTTCAGCTATCTTTGCATTTACACCTGCAGAACTAAATTCACCTTTGTTCCAATAGTCCCCTGCATTTCCATCTGCTCCATTAACTGAGTTTCCATATACTGTAAATTTCACAACTTTCGAATCACTTTCAGGAGCAATCCAGTTGAATGACCATTCTCTATAATTATTTCCTTCTTCATTGTGAGTTAGGTGGGTTTCACCTTCAGGCATCCATGTATTATTGTCTATAGATTCTAAAGTTCCATAGTTTGATTGAATGAAGAATCCTCCTTGATTACCATCTGCCAAAGCATCAGGTCCTCCTGATATATTCAGAGTTAAAGTATAGACTTGACTGACATTGTATTTTTCGGGTAAGTCTGAAAGGGTGATAACAACATCAGAAGACATAGGGCCATCAGTGTGGCAAGTACATCCATTTTTTACTAAATTATCATCCGTAATTCCTGTGGGTATACTGTCGCCTGTTGGGAATGCAGAGATAGCCAAAAGGATAGACATAATGAATCCTAGACTTAATATTTTCAGAGATTTACGATTCATGCAACCTCCGTTATGAAAATGTCAGCATCCATTAGTGAGTGTTCTGTTCCACAATATTCTGCGCACCATATGCTGTATTGGCCCGCTTCAAATTCTCCAGAATCAAGCCAAGTTAAGGTCTCTAAATTAGGAACAACATCCTGTTTTATTCCTAGTTCAGGAAAGTTAAAAGCATGTAAAACGTCGTTAGAAGTTAGTCTGAAATGAACCACAGCACCATGAGGAATCTCTAAACAACCTCGCGGATTTGCAGTCGGTTTTTCACATTCGTCAAAGTTTACGGGCTTTTGATAGATTCCCGTACTGCACCATTCTTCTGGGTCTTCTTTTTCTTCATTACATATTGGAGTTCCAAAAGACCAAAACCATTGTCCTGCTGTAACTTCTATAGTTATATCTGCTTCTTGTCCGTCAA
>JAPYSZ010000053.1:2350-6663 GCA_029941645.1 Candidatus Poseidoniia archaeon | reverse complement strand
GCTCATCTGAAAGTTGGTAATTATGAAATAGAATTGCTAGAACCCATGGGGAAAGATACTCCTGTTGGGAAATTCATTGACAAAAAAGGCCCCGGAATTCATCATTTAGCTTTAGAAGTAGATGATATTGAAAAAACACTAGCAAAGGCCAAAAAGAATGGTTTAGAACCTATTGGTGAAGCGTCTCGAATTGGGGCTGAAAATACATTAGTTGCATTTTTCCACCCTAAAGATACGGGTGGAGTTCTACTAGAGATTGTACAAAATAAATAATTACTACGTTCCAAACATTATTCTCAATATATCTCTCGTCCCAGGACCTAAACCTAATGCTAATAAGAAGAATATGAGAAGTGTGACCATTTCAGGTTCGTCTTCTTTGCTTTTTTCACTTTCAAGTGCATAGATGACGCCCGTTACAACTAAAAATTTCAGAGGTAGCATAACAAATGCCGTTCCGAAATGTTCTATAAAAAAATCGGGTAGAACGTGTTTTTCTGTGTAGCCATATTGGTCTATTCCTAAATATGTCGCACTTCCGTCTATAAAGTGGCCCAAATAGAGCAATAAATATACTGGACTTAGCGGTTTTTCTAAAACAACTTGGCAGAAGAACCAAACCACCATAGTTAACGTGGACGCGATTACTAGCGTATTCCAAAAAATATCAGGATTTGTTATTTTATTTTGTGCAAGATTTAAATATGCTAGAATTAGAACTAATGTAGTTGTAATTCCAAAAAATAATACTGGATCACGAAGGGGGTTGCCTCTATAGAATTCTGCTGTTAGCGCACTTACTGAAAAAACCACTAAGGCCCAAGATGAAGGATGTAACCATTCACCTGGTACAAAATACCACCATAGGCCATAACCACCTATTGCAAATGAAACTAACCCCAAACCTTTGGTGAGAGAAGGCAATTGACTCCTAGATAACCAGACACCTAATGAAATAATGAATAGACCATAAACTACAAGCGTACCATAAATCAATGGAGAAATAAAAACGAACTGAAGCGGGGGCTCAAACATATCTGCGTCTTCGAGAACCCGTGCAGCCCCTCCAAGAACTAACAATGGAATTGCTGCAAAAACAAATCTATCATCTAGCTTAATTTTCCAATCTATTAACAATTCATTTATTAGCAGAAATAAAAGAAAGAATCCAAATCCGTATGCTATTGTATTGTAAATATTATATTTTGCTCCAGCTTCTCCTTTCGAATCTGCCATTATGGGGTCGACAAAATAATCTGTCCAAAAATCACCTACTTGTGGAATAAATTGTATGGCTAAAAGAAGGACGATTGCTGCCCAAAGTATGTTTGGATTTCTAGATATGCGCTCCATTCAATTCTCTTTATTCTTTAAACCAAGAATAGTGATTTATTCCTATACTTGAAGCAAGAATTATCAAACCCAATGCGCTTAATAAAATCCATGAAGCATACTCTGGTTTCTTCCTAAGTAGTGTTATTCCTCCACCTAGTGCTAACCACAAAGTCAATTTGATGTGAATCCAGCCCAACCCCATCATATCGTCAGATATTTTAGAAGCCATACCAAAACCTCCAATCAATATAACTAAAAGACCTATTCCGTGGGCAATCATACTCATTTTCTCATATTTATTCTCGCCACTTGATCGTTCATTCATCGCCCATATTCCTAATGCTGCGTAAACTCCCAGAACTAAGAATGCTCCGAAAATGTGTAAGAGTTTGTAAAAGGCAAAGTCCATATGAAATACAGTATATCTTGCTAAATAAATGCTACCTCTGAGAAAAGCTCGATTTATTCTTTGTTGAGTTATCCCTAAATAGAGTCAATTTGTCAGTTATAATATGGACTTATTGAAGGATGATGAAATCACCAATCGGATTAGAATGGTGGGACCTTGGGAGTATGACTCTGAAGATAAAATGTTGATTCGGGAAACTGTATTCAAAGATTTCATGGAAGCTATGGGTTTTCTAAATAAATTGGCAGAAGCGGCTGAAAAACTTGATCACCATCCAGATATGACTTTATGTGAATACAGCCGCGTAATTGTTACAACGACAACGCACGATGCTGGAGGAGTAACGGATAATGACATTCAATTGGCTCAAGGTTTTGAAGAAATTTTAGAAGGTTACGACTAAGTTTTCAAACATGGCTGAATCAAAAAAAATCGGCCCCGTATCGTTCCTGATTAGATTTATTATTGGTTTTACTTGGCTAGGCTTTTGGTCTTTATTGTGCATAACTTTGATGCTGCTAGCATTACCATTTCGTTCATGGAGAGTGAAAATTGGTAATTTTTGTGGAAAAGTTATTGGCCCTGTTATCAGTAGACTTGTTGGTGCTAAGGTAATCAACCCCGATTCAGATAAATTAAATAATTCGACACCTGCTATATTTGTGACCAATCATTCTTCTGCTTTGGATGTGTTCATATGTATGGGGCTTTGCCCATACGGTGGATGTGGTGTTGGTAAAAAAGAAGTAATTAAAATTCCTTTTTTCGGCCAAGCTTATTGGCTTTCCGGACACCTATTAATCGATCGTGGAAATAATGCTAAAGCAATTGCTTCCATGGCTAAATTATCGGATTTTGTTAAAAAGAAAAATCTAAGTATCTGGATTTGGCCCGAAGGAACAAGGAGTTTAGATGGAAATTTGATTCCTTTCAAAAAAGGATTTGTACATTTGGCTTTGGCTACTGGGCTGCCTGTAGTTCCTGTGGTGCTCCATGGTGCCCACAAAATATGGCCTGCAAAAACTATGCAATTCTACCCTGGAGAGGTCAGAGTCGAAATTTTGGATCCGATTAAAACTGATAATTGGACTAAAGAAACTATTGATGAGCACATTGAAAAAGTCAAAGGTCTTATGGTCAAGGCATTAGTGTGAATTGTTATGATTGCAAAAACATTTGATCCGCCATATGTTATGGCTATTTTCACCTCCATCAGAACAGTTGTTGAAGAAGGATATAACAAAATGAATGAACTTACTCTTGCTGAAATTAAAAAAAATGATGGTTATTTGGGGCATGAGGCGTTTCGGGATGAAAATGGTTTTGGCGTGAATGTTTCATACTGGAAAGATATAAATTCTTTAAAAAATTGGAAGGAAAATGTATTGCATAAAAAGGCACAAGCTTTAGGAAAAGAAAAATGGTATGAACAATATAAACTTCGTATTGGTACTGTAAACCGAGATTATGATTTTAAGAGAGCAGACTAAGTTATATTCATCTCTTTCAACTTTTCAGGAAGATAGGTATTCGTAACGAAATCAAGACCATACTTTGCTAAAGCCTGCTGTTCAGATTTTTTGTTTATTTCTAATTGTAACTCAATTTCGCCTCTCCAATATTTGCTATTGAATCTTGGATCGGTTTGGATTGATTTTAGAGCATTGATATCTCTATCTGTTAAATCGTCTGAAGGGAGATCATAATTGACTATGTCTGAAGGTGTTACACCTAAGTATCTAGCACTTGGAGTTGCTAAAATATGTGAAATATGTGCTGTTTTGATAGCTCCATAGGCCACTGAACTATAAATCCTATAAGACCAAGGATCTGCATCTGTGAACAGTAGTAGTGGAAGTCCTGATGCCTTATGCATTCTTTGTAAAAAACGACGGGTGGAACGAGCTGGTTGGCCTTTGATATGAACTAAAATGGCTTCATGGGTCTCATCAAAACCATTTTCCACCAAACGGTCGAACATACCGCCTGTTTCAATTGCAATAATACACTTTGATTTCCCGAAATCATTGAATGTTATTTTTGTATCTTCTACATTGTAAGGTATATTATATCCTGTATCTCCAACATCATTACGACAATTGATACGCATTGGATTTCCTTTACGATTTATTTCTGTTATTGTTACGTCTCCTAAAACTTTAGCGCCGTCATCTTCAGGTCTAATTTTGAAATCTTCTCTTTGAAAATTCGTAACTATTTCTAAATCCTCAATTAATTTATTTGATTCGTCTTGTGCATGAAATTTACCTAAATCCCAAGCTTCGGAAATATAATACAATTCCCTTAATGTTGATGATTTACTCTGACTTGACATTTCTCTAATAAAATCTAATAAATATGTTGTTCGAAGAAGCATGTAAGCCCCGTCCAGTTTTTTTGCCGTTCTAGTTGTTTGTGCTTTACCATATTTCCAAACTTTAGATTTTTCATCGAAAATAATGTTATTTTTGCTTCGAGTTGGGATTGACATCTCCGGTACTTTACCGGCACTCAGCTGTTTGTAAATCTGTTCAGCTATCTGTTCTAATTCGTGTACGGCTGTCGCCAT
>JAPYSZ010000053.1:0-2250 GCA_029941645.1 Candidatus Poseidoniia archaeon | reverse complement strand
GGGGTTTTAGATTGAATGGGCTGTCCAAACCACAAGTTATTATTGCTATCGCATAATTAATTGTCCATGGATTTATTACAGGTTATTCTTTCGCTAAGCTTGGGTCTTGGTTTGGCTGCGGCTTGTGGTTTCCGCGTTTTCATACCTCCATTGATGATGGGAGTTGCCAGTAGATTTGATTTGTATGAATTAGAAGGGTCCTTTGTTTGGGTTGGTGAAACTTGGGCTATCGGTGTCTTTGCAATAGCAACTCTTGCTGAAGTTGGAGGATATTACATTCCATGGGTTGATAATTTACTAGATACGATTGCGACTCCTGCTGCAATAATTGGTGGTATCTTTGTTACTTCAGCCAGTTTAGAAGGGGAAATGGATCAGTCCATGCAATGGATGTTGGCGATTATTGCTGGAGGAAGTACTGCTGGCGTTATTCAGATAGGTACTGTAGCAACAAGAGCTGTGTCTACCGCCACAACCGGTGGATTGGCAAACCCTCTTATTTCAACTCTGGAGGCTCTTGCTTCTATAGTTTGCATAATATTATCATTTTTCTTAGTTATGATTATTCCTTTAGTTCTTGTATTTTTGATATGGATGGCAATCAAATACATTATGAAGCGCAATAACGATATTGACTCAGTATAAAGAAAAGGCAAAATATAGGGCTTCTTTCCTTTGAGAGTATGTATCGTGTATTTTCAAAGAGGTTTTAGTATCATAGACTTCTCGGGTTTGTTTGCTATGTTGGCATTCACATTGCCAGTGTCTCTCTTGCCAGGGCCCAATAATCTTCTATCGGCCGCCCACAGTTCTCGTCATGGCTTCAAAAAATCATTGCCTTTAATTTCAGGAATGGTGATTGGATGGCTTTTGCTAGGGCTTGTAGTTGGTTATGGAGCATTTTTCATAGAGGATAACCCCGACTTACTTAATTTCTTGACTTATGTCGGTGTTGGATATATTATTTATTTATCTTACCAAATTACGACAGCTTCACCTGTCGATGAAAAGGATATTTCCGATGAGGAACTTGGAATAAAAACCGGCGTCATTCTTCAGGGAGTAAATGGAAAGGCTTTCATTCAACTATTAATTTTGATGACTACTTTTGGAACTGTATTTGGATTAGACTGGGAGGGAAAAATGATTATTGTATTACTAAATGTTGGAATAAAATTACTCGGGTGGTTCTGTTGGGCTTCTTTTGGTAGTGCATTAAAAGAACTATTTGGCGATCCAAAATCCGGAATTCTAATTAATCGTATTATGGGGTTTTCTTTATTTTGTGTAGCGATTTGGATTGTGATGAAGTGAGAAAAGCATGAGTATTGAGATTCCTGATTTAATTGCCGCCTTAGTTTTCATAATTCCTATGTGTTTTACTCCAGGGCCTAACAACGTGCTCTGTGCAGCTCATGGCTCTCAGTATGGAGTTCGTAATTCTTTATCTTTAATTTCAGGAATGGCTGTTGGTTGGTCTATTCTTGGGTTAGGAATTGCTGCCGGAGCGACTTTTATTGAAGAAAATAAAATTGTTTTCCAAATTCTTACTTATATTGGAGCTATTTACATGGTTTATTTGGGATATAAAATTGCAACTTCTACTAAAGTTGATGACTCTGATGCTGATGAACGTTTGGGGTTTTGGACTGGGCTAACTTTGCAAATAGTTAATGGAAAAGCTTGGTTTCATTTCTTAGTGTTGATGACAACTTTTGGGACTGTTTTAGGAGAGGGGTATGAAGCCAAAGCTGGGCTTGTTTTACTAAATCTGTCTTTTGGATTTGCTGCTGTTTTGAGTTGGACTGTTTTCGGCACTGGGCTTAGAAAAATATTTAGTGGAAATGAATTAGGAATTAAATTAAATCAAATAATGGGTTTTCTACTGGTATTGGTTGCAGTTTGGATTGTTATGCCTAAATAACCGTTAAGAAAGGTAGAAAATCTTAGCAACTGTAATTTAAGGGGGCTTGAGTGGATTGAAGTGACTTTACCACCTAAAGATCATCCAAGATACAAATCTTTGATGGCTAGAGAGAAATTAGTAACGGCGTCTGACTTTGTCGCAAAACAAGGTTTGATTGCGCATGGAAGAGGAGAAGCATTTGACTATTTGTTAGGTGAGCAAACTTGCCCATCAGCACTAGATGCAATCAAGGCCGCTGCTTTTGCTATTTCTTCTGCAAAAAAACCAGTCATCTCTGTAAATGGAAATGTGGTTGCTCTAGCTGCTAGAGAAATTGCACGATT
>JAPYSZ010000052.1 GCA_029941645.1 Candidatus Poseidoniia archaeon | reverse complement strand
TGTAAATGGTATAATCTTCTTCAGTTCCATTTACCCAATAACCAGTTTCATTGTCGTAAACATCGATTACTAATGTTATGTTAATGTCACAGTCACAAGTTGTATCAGGGTCATAACCTATATCGGCTGTGTCATCATATCCGTCATCATCATCATCGTAGGTATATGCATCAATCCAATCAAACCATTCATCCTCATCACCTGGACCACCAGCTCCACTTGTTTGGTACAAGTAAACATTGTATATCCAGAATGAATCTTCGTTATTCCATTCGTCATCATACATATAAACTTCGAAATCATAAGAACTACTGTTATGTGAGGTCCATGCTTGTTCAAAGTATTCCTCTTCAGTACCGTTAATTATGTGATAATCGTACTCAGAATCTACCCAATCGCCTGTTGAATTCTCATAAACCGAAATGTCAACTTCAACTTCTATTTCGCAATCACAATCTGTATCTGGATTGTAACTAATAGCTATAGTATCATCCAAATTATCTTCATCATTATCTTCGGTTTCGTAATCCCAATCTTCAAACCATTCATCATTATCACAATCAGAATCATTACTGTCTTCGTCACATTCTAAGTATACTGTGAAATTGAAGTGATCTTCGTAATTCCAATCTTCATCATATAGAGAAAATTCGAAAGTGTAATTGCCGTTCTTGCTTGGTGACCACTCATCTGTTTCAAAGGAATCAACTTCGGTACCGTTTATTTCGTGATTATAATAGTCGCCGCCGTCATAATCTCCAGTGTCATTGTTATATGCTGAGAAATCGACTTCTATATCGATTGTACAGTTACACTCGGTGTTTGGATCATATATGGTAATTATGCTGTTAGCTACACCGTCACCGTTTGTATCTTCGGTCTCGTATTCCCAATCTTCAAACCATTCCTCGTAATTGGTACTAGTACTTCCGAAGGAATGTAACCATCCACTTTGTAGCAATTCACCATCTTCTTCATAATACAGATTAAAAGTATAATTTCCTTTTTCAACATCATCTAACAAATAGATATCATAGCCATAATAGTCATGATCAGTATTGCCTGAATCATACAATTCTCCAGCTTCATCATATACTTCCACATAACCATCATCCTTAGTGTCATCGTCTTCAAAAATTACTCCATAAAAATCATCGTAATCACCAGCATAATCCCAATCTTCTACACCCATTTGATGACTGAGATTATTTACAGTATCTACTTCAGTATAGGAAACGGTTTCTTCTTCTAAATCTGTACCATTATCTGATGCAGTCCAGCGGTACTCTCCACTACTTGCATTCTTAACTATATACTCGCCATCATCATTGGTTGTTCCATTCGCATAGTATGCCCAAGTTAAACCATTGAAATATTCTACACTTATTTCGACTTCCTCTATACCATCATCTTCGTTGTGCGCAAAAAGAACAATATCATTGTTAACTTCGTCTTCATCATCTGCTCCTACATAATTATCAACATTAATTGTATCGTCAGATGCTGGAGGAGAACCTGTCATTGGCGATAACTCAACATCAGTTACACTCCAATTATCTTCTAAATTATTCCATTCATCATACATTTCTACATAAAAATCGAAAGTCCCATTGTAATCAGGAGTCCAATCCTGAGTATACCAATCTCCCTCACCATTATTTATGGTGTACTCCTCGTAAATATAATCTACATATCCGTCTTCATCATAAATGTCAATGTAAACTATAATATCAATATCGCACTCACAAGTTGTATCTGGATCATAACCAATCTCTATTGTATCATCAGCACCATCTTGGTCTTCGTCATATACATCGTAGTCAATATCCCAAAACCACTCATCATCAGACTCGTCTGATATGGCTGTAGGAATTACGCTCAATACTAGAGTGAAAACTAGGGCCCAAGCTAGGACCTGCTTACCTATTTTTGAATCAATTGAGTACATACTAATTGTCCTCGGAAAGCATCGAAATAATTGATGCTATATATAATGTAGTTTTAATCTACTAAATCTCGAGATAATAACGATATCACATATGATACAAAATATGCTTCTTCCCAAGGTTTGAGATAACCTACTTCTATCACATATTGTAAAAATTCTTCTTGCATCTCAATACCTTTGGTTACCATCTCTTTATCATCTTTATGCATTCCTTTGGCCACAAATTCTATAGGATAACCTTCACGATGAGGTTGATACAAGAAAGCATCAGAAATAATTAAACGACAGTGTTCGGCCTCACGCATGCAAGCATCCCAATCTTTTCTCAAGAATGCATTTTCCATAAGACCACTTCTAGCTTGTCTTGCCATCAACAAAGGTTCTGGTGCCACATCTATAGCGATATCCTCAGGTAAATCGGGAATTGCTTTTTCTAATTCTGTTTCAAATAGTTCTTTGGCTCTATCTAACAAATCGTCTGCTTTTTGATTCAATAATATCATCCCTACTGCGCGGGCTTGTAGCTCTCTAGCCATTTCATTACCATCTAAATCTGGTTCAGGAGATTCAACAAATTTATGAATAAATTCATCTCTTTTTTCATCCTCATTTAACAAAGCATAACCTAGAGCTGAGCCTCTCATTACAAGATAATCATCTGTATCTGCTTGGTCACTTAATTGTTCCAAAAGGGGCTTGTTCAAATAATCGGGAATTTTCATTTTACTGAACGGGATGTTATTGATTCGCCTTCTTGCCAACGAGCCATAGCCCAAAGAAGATCTGAAAGACGATTTAGATAAGGAATGGCCAATGAATCTTTAATTTCACAAGATATAGTTCGGCGTTCTGCTCTTCTTACTACTGTTCTTGCAATGTCTATCAATGCTGAAATTCTATTCTGCCCAGGTATTACAAATTCTTTAGGGAGCTCAAACCTTGCCGATATTTCATCAATAAATTTTTCTAAAAACTCTACCATTTCTCCATTTACTTTATTTTTACCTGATTCTAATTTGTCATGTTTGGCTGGATCTGTTGCCAATTCAGCCATCAAAACATACAAATCTCTTTCAATATGAATTATTTTTTCCTCTAAATCACTACCTTTTTCACATTCCGTTCGTACTAAACCAAGAATGGCCTGCGCCTCATCAACTGTTCCATATGCCTCGGGTAATGATGAATTTTTAGATACTTTGCCGCCGTAAAGAAGGCCGGTCTCGCCATCATCACCATTACGAGTGTATATCTTCATTATATTCGGAGTAGCCTATGAATTAAGAAAGTTTGCAATTATTGTTTGGTATTGATTAATAATTTCATTTCCTGTTTCTTGTGGATTGCATGGGCTATGAAATAATTTGAATTTTCGTTGATTAGCATCTTAGCCCACTTCTCTACTTCTTCCATACTTGATTTGCCTTCTATTTCTTTATTTGTTCTTGCTTGTATTGCCAAATCCATTAATGTTTCAAAAGGAATACGACCATAACTACCTACATGTCCAATATATTCTTCCCACGACTTTTCAACTAGTTCTGCAAAACGCTTTTCAGGTGCTGTAGCCGATTCTAAAGCAGAACCTCCATTACCTTTGATTATATCTATATCTATTCCAGATTGAGCTCGAGCAGTTGCTTTCTTGGAAAATCCCCAATATGCAAGCGCTACTTTTCTTGCCGTTTGAATAGACATTATTATTCCGATGTAAAAGCCACTAAATATGTGATTGTGCTATGTTTAGTAATTGTCGCTTTCAGTTCTGAAATATTTGTAGAAGCACCACATAGCAACTGCACCTAACAAATGCCAAAGAGCATGGCCTTGAAGAAGTGAATCTGGATCACATAACGGACCATCTGTTCTACTAGGTTCCCAAATTATTGTAGCAATTAGATAGGAACCAAAACCAGCCCAAAAGTATGGTGTGTGTGTTCGTTCCAACTTAATCTCATCAATCTTATGCAAAAACAGTGCAAGAAGTGCCCAGAGAATTATGGCTTCATATTCTTGTGTAACAAAATCAATTGGTGCTGAATCCTTATTGGCATTAAAGAACAAAGTGAAAACAATCAATGTTGGAACTAAAAAGATTATAATAGGTTGATTTTGATATTTGATTGCAGTTTCTTGTGATAACCATATACCAATTGAAAGGCCCCAAACAAATATGCCTATGTTGTATTGCCAATCCAATATACTTAGCAGAATATTAGTACCAAGATAATACATACAAAATTCTTTTTCGTTCCATCTCAAAAAACGTGAAAAATTGTAGAAAACAGGGATTGTGATATACATCATCATACCCGTCAGATCAAGCCAGCCCCCCCAACCAGTGTTGAAGCCATGCATTGCAAAACTTCCAACACCGACTGCAGTGCAGGAAATGGCATACATTATGAGGAACCAACTTCTGTTAGACATTGAAGGATGGCCGTCAGTTGAATCATCCTTAGCTAACCACAGAATATAGAGTCCAACAAAAATAAATGCAAAATTGGATATCGTATTTGTAGGTTCACGAATCCAACTGTCTTGAACTTTTTCACAAAAACCCGATGCACTTGTATTAGTCCAAGTCCAATCATTTACAGCATAAAGTATACCATACAATAGAAATATAGATATTATTACTGTTAGAACTACAAAAAATTCTTTTCGTTCCCTAATATATTTGTTATCAATCAAGATATCTTTATCTTCCTGACATATCCACAACCTTTACATTCATAATTAGGATAAAGATCGGGATTATTGGGTGAAGCTCCATGCCAGTGGAAAGTATACTTACCGCAATTTACACAATATGAATTCTGTTTGTACCCAGTATAGGAATGTGGTTTAGGTTCCATTACAGGAGTAAGTGGCATTTGTGGGCCAGAGGCTGTAGCCACTGGAACTGTAACTGCCGTATCTGCTGGAGTATCTTCTTTTTCTTCTTCTGAAGCGGATTCGGGTGTTGCCCCTGAATCGATATCTCCAGGATCTGTAATCAAAATCGCATCTACAGGACATACTTCTTCACAAGCTCTGCAAACGATACAATCTGGTTCTCGAGCCCCGATTGCTTTCTTATCAGAAGCTGGATGATTTGGAGTATCGATCCAATCAAAAACATCAACTGGACAAGCATCAACGCAAGCCCCATCGGCGATACAAATATCAAAATCAACGCCAACAACGCTACCCCAAATTCCTAGTTTATCAGATCCGACACCGCCATAAGATTTCGCATCTTTGGCCCAAATTTGAATTGGTTCATCGTCCCCATCATGGGTTGCGACCTTTGCATATGTCGTCATGAAATTTTTTGCAATGCTCATGTCAACAAATTACCTCGTCTCTACCATTTAGGAGGGGGTTTATTGCTTTACAAGGCTAATTAAAAAATATGTGTCCGGTCGATATAAATAGGATGTACTAAACTAAGGACTGCCTAAAATAAAGTGGGCACAGTTCCGTCGACCTTCTTGCGTTGGATGACTTCCCTGTACCCGGGGTGGAATTGGTTCGTGACCCTAAGGCCACGTTCCTTTTCCGGCGTACAAGTTTTGTTTTCCCGCGGCACCCCGCCTGTTTTCCTGACTTGCGTGCTTAGATCGTTTCCCCCTGTTATCCGAGTTGTTTCCCTCTTTTCCCGCTTGATTGTTTCCTCCGGTGTCCCGGTTGTTTCCTTCTTGCATTCAAAGATCGTTTCCCCTCAGTTTCCCAAGTTGTTTCCTTCTATGCTTTCCCTTTGTTTGTTGGCTTCATATCCCGAAGGACATGTTTCCCAAACATCGGGAACTTACGATGCACATGGGGGGTATATAGAACCTTTCGGATACACTTAAATACAATGAGAAAACAACCTCATTTTTGGGCCTTTTTTTGATAGTTTTTTGTTAACCTAATGTTTCCAAATGTGTCCGGTATCATCCAAATCGAAAACCGATCTTAGAATTTCATCTGTGAATTTCTTACCAACATCATCTGCAGCATCATAATAAACTCGTAAAGCTTCCATATCAATTTCTGCCTTTTCCACATCAAAACCAACTTTGATATTAAAATTAAAGATAATCTCAGACTCTTCCTCGTCTAAAACAAACGATTTTAGATAGCCAGCCTCGACTAATAATTCTCCTAAATCTATCAGTTTCTTACCTCGTTCAGTACTGAAAATCTCAAAGCTTACTTTGGACATACTATTCTGATTAGGTCTTACTATAAGTGTATATTTGCCACGCTACAAACTTCATCAAAATGTTTCTTTTCAACCGGTTGTACTGATAATCTTTGACCGCGTCTAATTACAAGCATCTCTTCCAAGGCTGAATTATCTTTCAATTGATCTAAAGTCACCATTTCATCAAATTTGGTTACTGGTTCCATATCTACCAAAAACCATCTAGGTACTTCTTCTGTGGCTTTAGGGTCATAGTACTTAGACTTCTTGTCAAACTGCGTGATGTCAGGATATGATTCCTTGCAAATTCTAGATATTCCTGCAATATGCGGAGGTTTGGTATTGGAATGATAATACAGTACCATATCTCCAATTCTCATTTTGTCGCGCATGAAATTTCTAGCTTGATAATTACGAACACCATCCCAATGAGTACTACCGTCTTTGATTAAATCATCAAACGAATAAACATGAGGCTCACTCTTCATCAACCAATAACTAATCATCACTCTGCCAATTCTTTAGCCTGTTTAACCCATTCATCGCGCTTAACTCTTCCTGGGAAGAATTCGATGGCAATATTCACTTCATCTTCTAAATCAGAAGTCATCTTAGCTATCTGTGCAAATTGATAGATTCCTAAAGCATTTAATTTCTTTT
>JAPYSZ010000051.1 GCA_029941645.1 Candidatus Poseidoniia archaeon | reverse complement strand
ATCGAACATTCAATATGGGAATGGGGATGATTATTATTGTCGACAAGAATGATGCGGATAAATCAATATCAATTCTTGGCGATAATGCGCAAATTATTGGTTCTGTTAAAAATGGAACTGGGGTAAATCACTCGGTCATTTAATTCTGAGACCTAAGATAATTTAGAGCTGAACCTGCCTTGAACCATTCTACCTGTAATTCATCCATACTATGGTTACAAACAAAGGCGTCCATAGTTCCATCACTGTGTTTTGCTTCCACAGTAACTTCAGAATTAGGACCTAGTTCATCAGTTCCCTTGATTGTCATTCTATCATCTACTCTCAATAAGTCCCAAGAAGATTCATCATCAAAAGTAAGAGGTAATACTCCCTGCTTCTTCAGATTAGTCTCGGCAATACGTGCCATACTTCGTGCAATTACAACCTTACAACCTAAAAATCTTGGAGACATCGCTGCATGTTCCCTACTACTTCCCTCTCCATAATTAACGTCTGCAACTACAGCCCAACCTTGCCCATTTTCATGATAATTACGAGCAACCTTAGGTAATTTACCTTTACTTCCATCAAGTTGATTGATTGCAGTGCCTTGTTCTTCTGTAAATGAATTGTGTGCTCCAATGTAACAATTGTCAGAAATATTGTCTAAATGTCCTCTAAATTGTAACCAAATGCCTGCTGGAGAAATATGATCTGTAGTACATTTACCTTTGACTTTAACAAGAAGTGGAAGGTTAGTCAATTCATCTTTAGTAATTGCTTTGAAAGGTTCTAAAAGTTGTAACCTTCTGCTTGATGTCGATACTTCCAAATCGACCGAAGATTCAGATGGTGGAACGAACCCTACCAAACTAGATTCAAATCCTTTAGAAGGTAATTCTGAACCCGTAGGCGGTTTGAGAGAAAACTCAGTTCCATCTGCTGCCGTCAACTTGTCCTTCTGGGGATTGAAATCCAGAGTACCTGCAAGTGCCATGGCAGTTACAACCTCTGGGCTTGTCAAAAACGACAATGTTTGATGGTTGCCATCATTCCTCCCACTAAAATTACGATTGTAAGAAGATACAATGGAATTTACTTCTCCTTTAGTCACATCTTCACGTTTCCATTGACCAATACAAGGTCCACAAGCATTTGCCAAAACTGTACCTCCTATATCCTCCAGAAGTTGCATCTGGCCATCTCTACGAATTGTCTGATCAATAGTATCTGAACCTGGTGTAACCATAAACTGAACTTTAGATTTTATTCCTGCGGCTTTTGCCTGTCTAGCCACAGACGCGGCCCTTTCCATATCTTCGTAAGAAGAATTTGTGCATGACCCAATCAGTGCCGCTTTGATATCAGTCGGCCAACCTTTGTCTTTAGCTTCTTGGCCTAAATCTGAGACCGAACGGGCAAGATCAGGAGTATGAGGACCAACAATCATTGGCTCTAATTCTGAAAGATTAATCTCAATTATTCGGTCATAGAATTTCTCTGGATTAGTCAAAACCTCAGAATCGGATACTAACAATGATGAATTTTTATTAGCTAATTCTGAAACCCCAGAACGCCCTGTAGCATCCAAGTAACGTGACATACTAGCATCAAAAGGGAATAAGGAAGTTGTAGCACCAACTTCAGCTCCCATGTTACAAATTGTACCTTTACCAGTACAAGAAATTGAAGATGCGCCTGGTCCAAAATATTCAACAATATGACTTGTTCCTCCTTTGACCGTTAACTCTTCACAAACCTTGAGAATTACATCTTTAGGTGAAGTCCAACCCGATAATTTTCCAGTAAGATGAACGCCAATTACTCCTGGCCAGCGTATAGTAAAGGGCAAACCAGCCATAACTTCCATAGCATCTGCGCCACCAACACCTATTGCTACCATACCCAAACCTCCTGCATTAGGAGTATGAGAATCCGTACCAATCATTAATCCGCCTGGAAATGCATAATTCTCAAGAACAACTTGATGAATTATCCCTGCACCAGGTTCCCAGAATCCGGCTCCATATTTAGCTGAAGCTAATTTTAAAAATGAAAATACCTCAGAACTTTCCTGATTTGCATCAGCTAGGTCACTATCTCTTCCAACTCTAGCTTGTATAAGATGATCACAATGAACTGTAGAAGGAACTGCCACTTTGGAACGGCCAGTTAATGCAAATTGCAGCAAGGCCATCTGAGCCGTTGCATCCTGCATTGCTACTCTATCTGGCTGAAGTTCAACGTAGGATTTGCCGCGCTTCGGTTCATCCTCAATATTTAACAAATGACCAAACAATATTTTCTCAGATAAAGTCAGAGGCCTTCCCAATAATTTTCTAGCCTTTTCATGTTTCTTGGACATCGTTTGATACAGCGCTTCTACTTGGTCCAAATCGAACATTGTGTTACCTATTATGTGGTGTAATTAAAGAGTCTCATCATCATCTTCTATAACTACAGCCATAGCCCAGAAAATAACTGCTAAAACCCAAAATAGAAATGAACAAGGGATGCGTAAAGAACGACCGGATGCTGGAACGATATAATCCTCACTTCCCCACATTATTATCACACCCGCAAAAACGCAAACTGTTGCTAAAAGATAAGATAATAATTCGCTAAAGTCCATTACCAAGAATCCCAAACTGTCTTTTTGGCCATTTCCATTGAATAAAACGTGTTGTAAATCAATGATTTCTTCCAACCACTGGGATTGATTTCCTCCCAATCAACTTCATCGCCTTCCTTAACTTTTCGCATACCATATTCAAATGCTTTATTTCCTAATAAGGCGAAAATTCCTCTTCGGGCAATATCAGCTTTCTTTCTTTCACGGAATTGTTTTTTCCACATTTTGTCATAATCTTGATTATTGGATATTGCTCGCTGAGCCAGTACTCCCGATTCTACAGCATAATTCATTCCAAAACCTCTCCAAGGATCTTGAAATCCTGCAGCTTCACCTGTATAGTATACTCCCTCTTTTATCGCCGTTTTAGGGAAATGAACGCCACCTTGACCACCTACTGTCCCAGTTGGCTTAGCCCCGTCTATAATATTCTTCAAAACTGGTCTTTCTTCCACTGCTTTATACATCAATTTCTTTACTTGTTTAGCATAAGGTTTCGAACAACAATTCATAACTTTTATCGTATCTTTATCCATCGGAATTATGTAAAGATACCAACCACGAGGTGAATATTTTTCATCATGCATATACAAAAATTGATCTCTAGGAAAATCTGAATTCTCGTAATAGGCTCCAAATGCAGCCATATCTGTTCGATATGAACCTGAAGACATTATATCACCTGGACTTGGTTTAGGGCGAGATTTGAAATTAAATTCGACTCCTAAATCTTTAGCTTCATCGGCCAAACCCCTCTCCAAAGAATTTTCACCTCCTCGAAGTATCAGAGGTAAAGGTTCCTTGAGAGAGATTGTAAAATCTCTTTTTTGAGTGCAACACACAAATTTCTTTGCATTCTTAAAAGTAAACTTAGGAGCTAATCCCCATCTATTAAGATATGATTTTGCATCAGATTCAGAAGAAGGTGTTGAAGGACTTTCCTTCAAGAGAACTTGATAATTGGGATGAAATTGCATGCCAATATCATCTCTAGCTTCATGAATCTCTACCTTTTCATCATTCTTTGCAAAATTAATGGCTGCTGCTAATCCTGATAATCCTCCTCCTATAATTTTTCTAGTTTCTCGGAGAGACATCGAATTCCGATTAGAATAGGCGTTATTAATCTGTTTTCAGAGCTGCATCAACAACGTTTGACATTAACATTGCAACCGTCATAGGGCCTACACCGCCAGGCACTGGCGTTAATTGTCCTGCTACTTCATTAACATCTGATGCAGTATCTCCAATCAATCCATTTTCAGTTCGATTAACACCTACGTCAATTACAACAGCACCTGGTTTTACCATAGCACCCGTAACTGTATCAGGATAGCCTACTGCAACAACTAAAATATCAGCTTTTCTACAAAATTCCCCAATATCAGGAGTTCGGCTGTGGCAAACTGTAACAGTAGCATCTATTCCTTTCTGAGATAAAAGTAGTGAAAGTGGTTTGCCAACTATTTTACTACGGCCTACTATTACCACATTTTTACCTTTGGGATCATTGCCCGATCTGTAAAGCAACTCCACAATACCTGCAGGAGTACAGGGCTTCATTCCAGATCTTTCTTGGACTATATTGCCTAAATTAACTGAATGAAATCCATCAACATCATTTTCGGGTTGAATCAAATCTAATGCGCTTTCTAAACCATCAGGCAATGGAAGCTGGATGATTATTCCATCTTCTGTTTTATTCAATTTAATAACTAATTTTTCTAATTCGGATTTAGATATGTCTGCTGAAAGATGATGATGTGTCAAATCTATCCCTACTCTATTAGCTGCATTTGATTTTGCTCTTATGTAAGATGTTGAGGCCGGATCATCGCCAACTTGGACTACAGAAAGTTTAGGAACATTATCCATTTTTGATATCTTAACCTTCAATTCGGATTCTATCTCTTCAGCAATTTTCTTACCATCTATTAATTTTGCACTCACTATAAATCCTCTAACTTGTACAGTTCAACTTCGATACGGGGACCATCTCCTTGTGCAGCTATTCTCTTTCGAACAACTAACTCTGATATCTGACCATCATCGTGATATAAGACACCACTAAGTCCATCCTTGATAGATTTCGCTATGTTATCTGCATCTGGTCTTTTCGAATGGTGCTCTTCAGGCCTCGGTTCTTTGACTCGCCACTTACTTTTAGGACATGGAAAATATGCAAATATTTCTATCCCTAGGGGGCCTTCAAACAACCCTTCAATTCCAGCCTTATCTCTAGCTTTTTGGGCAATATATGCAATATCTGCCTTGTAAACTTTACTTGGTTTTGGATCTGTAGCAACAACAAAATTACCTTTTCTGTAAAACCTAGGCCTTCCTTGGGCAACAGGCTTTCCTGGTAAAATGAACTTTATTCTCACAATTGCCGATAAGGGGGGGACAAAAATGTATTTGGCCAACATATTATTTTAATTAGGTGGGTGAGAGCAGGAGATTATGCGAGTCGCTGTCCTCCATGAAGACAGATGCCAACCAAAGAAATGCCAGAATGAATGCTATAATTTCTGTCCTCCTGTTAGAAACGGGATTGAAGTAATAACTTGGAGAAAAGATAACAAACCAATAGTATCTGAACCATTGTGTATAGGTTGTGGTATATGCGTACACAAATGCCCACATGATGCGTTGACAATCGTTAACTTGCCTGATGAACAAGAAAAAGAAACTATTCATAGATATGGAATGAATGAATTTAGATTATTTGGATTACCTGCACCAGAAGAAGGAAATGTAATTGGTATATTGGGTGCAAATGGAACAGGAAAGACTACCGCAATTTCTCTTCTAGCAGGAGAAATAATTCCTAATCTAGGTGAGTGGGAAGAAGATGGAAACTGGGATAATGTAATTGATTATTATGCTGGAACCGATATACAGAAACATTTCATTGGACTATCTGATGAGAAAATTCGAATTGCGTTGAAACCTCAGTATGTTGATAAAATACCTAAAATGTTTGACGGTACTTTGAGAGAATTATTAGAGAAAGTGACCTCTCCTGAGAAAGTAAATGAATTCGCTGAAAAAATAAACCTTACAAGTTTAGATAAGAATTTATCAAAAGTATCTGGTGGTGAATTACAAAAAGGTGCAATTGCAGCAACTTTGCTAAAGGATGCCGATCTCTATTTCTTTGATGAACCTTCTTCATATCTTGATATTGAACAAAGAATTCTGATGGCAAAAATGATTTCAGAACTAGGTGAAAAGAAGAGTGTTATCGTAATTGAACACGATTTGGCTATTCTAGATTATGTAACAAACAATATATATGTAATGTACGGAAGTCCAAATGCATATGGTATTGTTTCTCAGAAATTAGCAGTTAGAAATGCAATCAATAGCTATCTGGATGGATATATTCAAGAATCAAACGTAAGAATAAGAGATAATACAATTAAATTCCTGAAGCATCCACCGCGAACGGGTTGGGATGGAATAGGATTAATTAAATGGCCAAAACTTTCAAAGAAACTAGGTGATTTTAAATTAAAAGCAAAACCTGGTGAGATTCTTAGTGGACAAGTCTTAGGAGTTGTTGGCGGTAATGCTACTGGTAAGACAACTTTTGTCAAAATGCTAGCTGGAATTTTAGAACCTGATGAAGGTGAAATAGAAAGTGAAATAACTGTTTCTTACAAACCGCAATACATTGAAGTTCAGGATGACGTGATTGTGGGTGATTTGCTACAATCTGTGAAAGGTTTCGATGAACATATACTTCACACAGAATTGAATGCTCCTTTGAATCTAGAACCTTTGATGGAAAGAGAACTAAAGACACTATCTGGTGGGGAGTTACAAAGAGTGGCTGTAGCTGAATGTCTACTTAGAGAAGCGGATCTCTATCTATTAGACGAACCTTCAGCATATCTTGATGCTAATCAAAGAATGGTTACTGCTAAAACAATAAGAAGATCAATGGAACAGAGAGGTAAATCTGCGTTAGTTGTTGACCATGATGTTTACTTCATTGATTATATCGCAGATGGTTTGCTATGTTTTGGCGGAATTCCAAGTAAGGAAGGAAATGCAGAGGGGCCATACAATATGCGTAAGGGTATGAACATCTTCTTAGAACGGGTAGGAGTAACCTTTAGAAGAGATAAAAATACGAACCGACCTCGAATAAATAAACCTGAATCTA